>NZ_CP013613.1 GCF_001482385.1 Pseudoalteromonas rubra | reverse complement strand
TTTTGTCCACATTAGTCCATTCACTATGTCCGTGACCGTGCCATCCCCATTATCGAGAAACTGTCCTTCGGGCTGAGTTGGCAGGATCTGATCCGGTTTACAGCTTTGCGCTGCACTCAGGGGCGCATAGCAGGTGAGCAGCAGGGTCAGGGTTAATGTCATTCGTTTCATTGTGCACCTCCTCGCACCATGCGTACATAATTCAGGTGCTGTTTATTACACAGGCGCACCTGTCCGGTTTGAGACGCGGCACACCACACAGCTCCCGTACCATCCGCCGAGGGAGTCGCAGACAGGTAGTTGCCATCAGCGGTGTTGGGAAAATAGTTGTCGTGACCCGCCGATTGGGTTGCGCGCTGAAATTGTGGATCTGACTGAGCTCCGAAATACGGGGTAACCGCCAGTCTTTAAGCCACACACTGCCAGATCGTTCATGGCTTTGGCGTACACTGTGGTGTCGCAGCGATTAAACAGCGGACTGTAGCTGATAGACTCTTTGTTCGGAAACGCACAAATGTTGCTGATGGGGTAGCGCATATTCGTGAAGATTTCACCCTGTGCACCAGGTGCGCCGCCATTGCTGGCGTTATTGGCATCATACCAAAAATAGCGATAATTGGCGGCTCGCCAGTTGGCATTTTGCGCATGGTAGGGGTATGCATTGCCGCTCAGTACGGATTCCAGGTGTTTTCTCAGTGCTTCCCCGTTTGCGTAGGCAACTCCTGGGGCACTGATTTTCTTTCCCAGATAACCCCGTACGGTTGTCCAGCACACAGCGGTAGGTCTGTGCATCACTGGGTAAGGCATTGCCAGCCAAATCCAGCTTCGTAAAGGTGAACCCGGCATGGCCATCAAATCCGGCTCGCCGGCCGCATCACGCCCATAACTGGCATCCTGACCAGGATACGCTGAGTCGGGCGCCGTACTGTCATAGGAATGTGCCGTCATACCAGGTTGTGATACCCGTATCGTTCAGCCCCACGTCACCGGGGATCATCAGGGTAATTTTGCTGCGTTCACCTAGCACCGCATTTTTAGGGGTCTGGAGCTGCACCACCACAGACTCTCCGCCCTCGGGGATGGTGTCACTGATGAAGTCCAGGGCATATCGACTTCCTGCGCCCGGCAGGGACCGTAATTGGGCTGACTGTACTGGGCAGATAATCCTGGCCCTGCGTTGCCAGTCCGGACAGCGTAAAGGGGATCTGCACTCTTTTTTCAGACGCCGTCGTCAGACGGACCTTCACGCTGTAGAGTCCAGATCCTTCGGCGACCCTGGCAAAGTCAGTGTTAAACGCCACTTCACTGTCAGGATCTTCATCTTTAATGGTAATTAACCCGGAGTTACTGCGGATGTTTGCGCCGCTGACGCGGGTTAACCGGATGGCCAGCGTTTCATCATCTTCATCCAGCACATCGCCCCGGATCGTGTACGGATCTCCGCCGTTCGCGCACCCACTTTGATCTCAATCGTGCCGTCTGAGGCGGCAATAAAATCTTTCCCCGCTTCAGCTGTGATTGCGTCAATGGTGTAGTCAACGGAGATATCTTCCGCCGCGACTGCGGATAGCGTCAGTTTGATGGTAATTCGGATTCTCCGTCTGCGGGCTCTGTAATGGTTTTTTCGCCCTCAATCGACAGTTCCGGGGTCACAACAACCGAAGACGTCTTGTTTTGCTCATTGTCCTTGTCTTCAGTTTCTTCACTACACCCTGCGAGGGCCAGCACGGTCAGCACCGCAAGCGATACAGACCGTCTTTTTCAACCTCTTTGGCGCAGCACACAAACTGGGCGCCGCGCAGTTACGCAAAATAAACATAATAAGTCTCGCTGTTGCAAAGGAGCAGCAAGCATACCCCGGCAAACACGCGGAGCTGCCACAGTAGAGCACCCTTTTTCAGCATGCGTATCGACTTTTTAGACATTGCCTGCGTCTCATAAATGCAGAAAAAGTGCAAAAACAGTGACGTGAAACAGGGGTAAAAAATCGTTATTTCATAGACTTAACTAACTCGTTCAACGGTTGAACGTAGGCAAACCTCCCTCACCTGGGATTGGCACAGTACCAGGGTACCTGTGCCCGCCCTCAGCCTGCCACCCGGCAGACTTTCATTTCATGCTGTAAGCTGTCAAAATACAATCGCCAAACTGAGAATGACAGCACTGTGCTGTGTTTCTTGCTTAGTGCCCTAGCCCATGTGCTAGGGTGCTTTCCTTCAACTCCCTGGCTTTCCTGACAATCGCACTAAACGCATTCACCCCCTTTACTTTGCAAAGCTGATCGGCCCGCAGCAGAAAATGTATATCGCTGTTGTGTGGTAGCTGGTTCAGTTCCATGATTTATCCTCTGTGACTGATTAGAATATTTTTCACTTTTTATTATGAAAAAAGCGAACTCTTATATTTTATACGTACACCATGAAAAAAGTACAACACAAAGACAAAAATCAAACATGCAGCAAAATGTTGAACAACGCTGATTTTTTATGTAAATTTGATGCCGTAACCTGACCAGCTGATAAGGCCCAACCAATGGACAAAAATACATTTAATGCAATCGAGTTTGTACGTGCGCTCAGTGACAGAGTAGAAGCACGTGACAAACAGCAAGGAGATCAGAAAGTTTTTGTCGGCAAAGCCCGTGAAGAAGTGGACAGACTTATTCTCAATCACTCCGTATCCGCCTCAAAAGCGTCGCAGATCCTGGGCCTGCGCCATGACCAGTTTAAAGCTCTGGTATTAAAGGCAGAGGAAGAGGGGATCATCGACCCCGTGATCAGAGGACAAGTGAAACATCACTATACGCAGGCCCATTTACATGCCCTGCTGGACTTCATTGATGCCCCGGCCTACAAAGATAAACTCAGTGAAGCGGTGATTATGGCCATCACCAGCCTCAAAGGCGGCACCGGAAAAACCACCACGGCCTCTAACATTGCCACCTCCATCGCCCTGATGACCCAGCAACGGCCCCGTGTGCTGCTGATTGATCTCGACCCGCAAGGCTCACAGTCTCAGTTCGCCGGGATCAACACCGACGATGAACAAAATTTCCTGACCGCGGTTGATCTGATAGTGGGAGAGCGGGAGCATCAGGAGCTGGGCATCGACTGTCTGTATGGCATGTATCGCGAAGAAGGATATAGCCATGAGCAGCTGGTGAAAAACTCAGTCTGCGATACCCATCTGCCCAACTTCAAAGTCTTACCGGCACACCCAGACGACACGCGCTTTGAGGGCTATATCTGGGAATCTATCCTGGCGGGCAGCCATAATCCCATCAGCTTATTACGAGACAAAGTGATCCAGTATCTCAAAGACGACTTTGATTTCATTTTGATCGACACCATGCCCCAGAGTAACCCCGTTGTGTGGTCGGCCATGGAAGCCGCCAATGCCCTGCTGGTGCCTGTGACCCCCCATGAACTGGACTGGAAAGCCACAAAAAGTATGATTAAATCTCTGGAGCGGGCGTTCTCAAACTCGCCCAGCAAAGGGGAGAACATTAACTGGATCAAGTTCCTGGCAGTCAATTATGAAAGTGACCATAACCGAGATTTTGAGATCCTGGCACGTATGAAACACTGCTTAAATGATGCCCTGTTCAGCAATCAGATCCTCCGCTCAGCGGCCTTCGAAAAAGCGGCGCAAAGTCAGTGTACGGTGCCGGATATTCGCAAGTCAGAGCGTTTGTGTACGCCACGCCAGCTGGAAAAAGCGCAAATGAGTTTAAGTGCCACAGTGCATGAATTAATGATGTTTATTTTAACCGAAGTACAGGGTGAGCGATAATGATAGGGTCAATGTATCAAAGTACCCGGGGGAAAAATGCCCTCGGCGCGGTGACCGGTAACAGTGCCATCACCATCAAATCACCGACCACAGGCGAAGACATACGCTTCACCTTAGTGGAACTGGACAGCGCCCAGGTGCTCGAGAAAACCGTTAAAAACCAGTACAATAAGCGCAACGATGCGCTGCTGACGCGAGCCAGTTTGCTGGACATATTACCGGAGATTGAACGCGACAAGCGCAATACACAGCCCGCCATCGCGTTGCAGACTGGAGACACCTTTAATATCCTGTCGGGTATGCGCCGTCGCACCGCCGTTTCACTGGTAAAAGATGCCAAACTGGTGATGCTGGTTGCCAAAAGCCTCTCCACAGCGGATCAGCGCGCCTTTGCCTTTACATCGGATGTCTACAAAGAGCCGTCCTTTTTAGATCTGGGCTTTACCTTAACGCAGTTTAAAACACACATGGCAGAGCAGGGCGTCTCGCTGAGTACCGCCGAGCTGGCAGAGGAGTTCGAAATCGCCACCGG
The DNA here is from genome assembly GCF_001482385.1 of Pseudoalteromonas rubra. NCBI lineage: Bacteria > Pseudomonadati > Pseudomonadota > Gammaproteobacteria > Alteromonadales > Pseudoalteromonadaceae > Pseudoalteromonas > Pseudoalteromonas rubra. The sequence continues at coordinate 65,544 of NZ_CP013613.1, read as the reverse complement.
TAAAGCGTCCGAGGTGATGCGATTTGCCGCGTTGCCCAATGCCTTATACCGCCCTTTTCCCGATCTGAGCCTGATCCAGTACCGCTTCATGCGCCAGATGATTAAACTGCAAAGCATCCACCCGGAGGCCTTCAGTGCCGTCGTCAGCACCGTGCGTGAACAGCTCGAAACAACCTTGTCTGATCCCACTACGCTGAGCGAGCAAAGTGACGTTAAGAAACGCACCACTGCCGTGCAAACGGCCTTTCTCAGTGCGCTGAACGCCGACCCCACACTGAATCCGAGCCAGCCCGTCACGACGGCCTCGCAACGCAGTCAGTTCTGGTCACAAGTTGCTGACAATGCCATCGACGGGTGTACCGTGAAGCTGCTCAGCAGAGACAGCGGGGTAACCATAAAACTGGATCACCGTAAGCTGCCGCAGGAGACACTGGATGCCATTGCGAAGCTGATCCAGAAAGGCTGAGGGTGCAGTCTGGTGCAAAAAACGTGTGGTTCAACTCGAATCAAAATTAATTAAATCAAACGCTTAGTCAATTCATTCAACCGTTGAACGCCGCATAGGCTGACCATCTGTTATCCGACATAGTGAGCTCAATGCTGCTTCAACGGTTTATCCAGCCTGCGCATCGTCGTGACGAGGCGTGACACCTCGAGTAACTCGGTGATGTAATGGCGTATCACAGACAACAAGTGCTCAGAAGAGACGCCCCGCAAGAGCAGGCTAAAGCAAAAACACAAACGGTCGCTGTTATTGATCAGCACCCGTATGAACTTGAAACGCAGGTTCAGCTCAGACAGTGACTTGAAGTCAAAAAAGAGCAGATCGGCGGCCTGAAATTCAAAATGCAGTGCGTCTGTGGTGGTCTTGCTGGTCCATACCGTCTTTTGCTGAGTGGGGTAAAGCGGTCGGATCGACAAAGTACCATTGCTCAGCCGGTAGCGCATCACGCCAGCCTCATCGTATTGCGGCGGCTCCAGCAAGACTTCTTCGAGCAGGCACTCAACATCAAACATGGACACGTCTTCAATCAGCTCGCCGGGTTGAAAATACCCTGACACCAACTGCGCTAAATCCGCGGACGGCTCCATGATCTCATCCCCCTCCTCACCAAATGGCACAGAGGTTTTGTCGAACGGTTTATCCATAGCACACCTCCTGACTGGCAATGGCGGACACAGAGGTTACTCCCCCTGTGCAGGCGGCTGGGCACGACGCGCCGCCAGACGACGCTCTAACTCGTCAAAATGACGCTGTACCCGCGCATTGTCACTGTCTGCTCTGAGTTGCTTCAGCACTTTATTAAACTGGCTGTATGGCAGTTTCAGCAACACATAACTGTGAAACTGGCCATTCATCGCCACCATTTTCTGATCCACCACTTCGTAGCCCACCACAGGGACGGCATCCACGATCTGATCGATGAGGAAGGTCGTTTGGGTTTCTACGTTACCGTCTGCATCCCCTTGCTCAAACGCCCGCTGAGAGCCGGATAACACCTGATTGGTTTGTTTGGCCAGTTCGAATTCGGCCTGCAAACGCGCGGCTTTGCGAGCGTGGTTAAGTTGTTTAGACTGTGCGACCCCAACGCCATAAAAACCGCTATCCGAGGCAACCGGTGGCGTCAACACCCACTCAGGCAACGCGGCTAATTCCTGCGTTTGCGCCTGCTGAGTGGCCTTAGCTTGTCGTTGCGCTTGTTCTATCTGTTGTTGCTCACGCTGTGCCAGGCGCTCATCTGAGTGACCGGCACAGCCCGTCAGCGCCAGGGAAATAGCCAGTAAGAGACTTGTTTTCTTCATGTTTACTGTCCTTTTGTAATCGGTTATCACTGGCAGCATACTGTGATTGAGCGCCAATGTGTACTGTGTATTTATATGATGGCAATCAGTGCGTTAATGCACCTTTTGTGGTCGTGATGGGGCAGGGGGCACAGACTCGACTGCCCGCTGCTTGGCGGCTTTACGCTCTTCCTGAAACGCCACACAGAGGACCTGGGCGGACGCGATAAAGCGGTCAATCAGGTTACACAGGTTGTTCGCCTTAATACCGCCGTACAGATCAATAAAACGCCGTGCTTCCAGGTAATATTGACCTTCTTCATATGAGATGACGAATTTCAGATCATGCGAACGCAGGTTCTCTTCATTGACCAGGCGATAATCTGGTTTATCGAGCACACATAACCGCACCTGCAACAACAGCTGCTCCTGATAGGAGCCGCTTGTCCACTTATGGTTTGGCGAGCTGATCACGATAAAGCTGCCGTTTTCCCGGGTCACGGTGAAGTAGTACCCCTTGCTGGATGACTCCAGGCATTGGATCTGCGCCTTACGCTGATAAAAAATCGACTCTAGGATCATCATCATCTCAAGTACGGACACTTCGGCAATGTGTTTATTCGATTCATAATACTCGCAGGCACTGTCCAGTGCGTCAGCGAGTTCACTGATGGCAGGGATTACGCTATTCATTAATTACCTGGTGTAAATTCTAGTTTCTGAATATGAGGGGAGGCCAATGGTGACTGGGTGCCTATCTCTGCCCAGGCCGAGATGGCAATTTGTACCGCATTCACCGTATTCGGCGTGTCTTCTACATAGACGCCCATGGCAGACTGGATCAGCTCAGATAAACCTGGTTCAGGCACCATGAGCGAGGTCACCAACTCGCGCTTAGGCGGCCAGCCCAGCGACGCACAGGCGATGATTTTGGCGTAACAGGACAGACTCAGGATCAGGGCGGACTGCATGGCTTCATTCACCTCTTTGGCGGAATACTGTCTGTGCGCTATTTTTGAGGCCGCCTGCATCACCTTCCAGGTGATCCCCTTTGCCTCTTCGAAGGCAGGTTGCCACGCTTTGGGCAAACGTCGCTTATATTGTTCCAGCTCCAGACTCATGGCCAGGACGCGTACGCCGCGCTGACCGATGCGCGATAAACAATGGGTCAGCGCCATATTTTTCTGGTGCTTAAAAAACCGCACATCCCGGTGTGCCATTTCTATCACCGCGGCGGCCAGCGCAGCATCCGTTTCAGCAATGAAGGCCAGCCGGGAGACATCAAATTCATTTTGCAATGCGAGTCGTTTAAACTCACAGAATGCGCTTTCTCCCGTGGAAGATAAGCGGCTTCCTACGCCGAACAGGCGGCGCACTTCCAGCAGGATCACGCCTTTTTTTGAGAGCACACTCAACATAGTCAACCCCATCAAACTTAAGCGCGTAAAGTAACACACTCCATGATCTTGTTCACTAGGAATCAATGCCTTAGATCACAGGCCATGCAGACTGAAGGCACCGCAGTGAGCGCACCTGAATGGCCATAGCTCATTGCACGCCCGCTTGCTCCAGCTCTATCATGCGGTCAATGGCCCCGATCAGGGATAAGCCTTCTTTCTCCATCAACTCCTTACGCCGGGCCTTTTCATCTCCCTTAGTGGTAAGAATGAGCTGAAAACGGCGGTTGGTGTGTAACCGGCAGACCTGAGCCTGCCCCTGGTATTTGATAAACACCTCAGAATACGAGACATCCGTCACCGCCGGGTTAGGTTGTACGGTGTGCACCGACTCAATCAGCTTAAAGTCAATTTCGCTGCCGGAATACGCCCCGGTCTTACGCAACTCCTTCACGGCCTCTTCACGTTGCAACATCACCAGCAACCAGGCAGAGTTATTTAAGATAGCTTTACCCACATCGCTGTTGTAACCATCCAGAATACTTTGCGTGATCAGGCCTCCTGCCGCATTGTATTTACGGAATCGACGCCAGGCCGTTTCCAGAAATGCGGAGAAAAAGCCCAGCCTCGACTTGGTCTCATCGTCTCCTTTGAGGTACTCCCACGCTTCGTCCAGCAGAAACAGTTTGCGCGAGTCAGTGCCACCCAGGTACATCTCCTGCTGGATAGACATAATGGCCGACATCAGGGCGATGGTTTGTAAGTGTGGATCACTCTTCAGCTCTTCGAGCTCAACAATCATCAAACGCGAGGAATAATTCACCGGCGGCTTGGAGGGGTCAAAAAAGCGCGCATAGTAACCCTGCTTACAAAATGGCGCGAGCTGAAAGCCAATGCGCTTTACTTCCTGGTGCTCACTGTTTTTACACAACTGGGCAAAATCATCGATGCAGGCTGTGCGTCCCTTTTGCTCCCACAGGGCCGATAACAAGGTCAGCATTTGCGAATGCTGCAGATCCGAGATGTTGCCCGACGGCGCCGCCATGGTTTTGAGCAACTGCAGACACTGGATCCCCTGACCTTCCTTGCCTTCAAACTCATGAATATAGGAAAGAGGGTTCAGGGTGTATTCGAACTCATTGCCGAATACCAGGAACTGCGCATCATCGAATTGCGCGGCCAGTCCCTCGTAACTGCGACCAACGTCAATCACAAATACCCGGGTGCCATCATTGTGCTCAATCAGGTGGGCTTCATCATCCGGATCGGACTGTAATTTCACGCCCGAGCTCAGCAGGTTCGAGATCAGATAACCGGTAAAGTAGGATTTACCCGCGCCACTCATGGCCCCTAGGTAAAAGTTATAGTTTGAGTCAGAGGCGAAAAAGTCGAGGTTCACGACTTGTCCGAGCCTGGAACTGAGAAAGAACCGCGGTTCGGCGGTATTGCCCTTCCAGCTGCCCATGTGCGGCGTCAAAAAAGGCAGGGCTTTCGAGGAACAGACATTATAGCGGCCGGAATTCACCACTATCTCTTTACTCAACCCCATCGGCAGCGCGCTGATCAGCATAGGCACCATAAAGTAGCTGTTTTCCACCGCCAGGACATTTTTTTGCTCCATGTCAGCAATGAAGCGTTCGCTGAACCGATCTGCCTGCACCACATCAGGGGTGAATGACGTCATCTGCAACGCATAGTCCACAATCGATGACTTCTCCTGATCAATTTCACGGTTTATTGCATTAAAGTCTTCGTTCTGAAAGCGTAAGCGGTCGATTTTCTGAAGCAGTTTGCCCTTGGCCTGGGAGTTGATAAAACTGCGCTTAGACTGAATGTTTTTAATCGCCTCATTTTTATCGTCATAGTGCATATTCAGGGTCATCATAAAATGTCCCGGCAAGCTGCTGGCCTGACCATTCAGCCAGTCCCCCAGCAGATCCATCATTTGCCCATAGACCATGCGCTCCGGGGTATCTGTCATCGATAAAGAGCGAATATATTGCACTTCATTGCCTTTATCGTCTTTGATGGACACCCCCCGCTTACTGACATCCACGCTCTTGCCTTCGGCCAGCACCGTATCGCGCAAAAAGTGCGAACTAAAGCTGGTTTCTTTAAACTGCGGCCGGGTACGCCAGCCACGCTGATCGTACATATTAAACATCACCCGTAGTTTACGGCGCAGCCCCCGCTCATCCACCTCGTGTGCGCCCAGCGCCGCCAGAGACTGGCGCATCTGCTTGCGCGCCCCCTGAAACTGTACCAGCTCTTTGTCACTGGGGGACAAAGACTTCAGCGGTATTTTAACGCAAAACCACACTTCATAATTTCTGAACAGAAAGTTCTTTTCATTGATAGGCTGGGTTGAGCCGGAGCGATAAAAATCGTGCATGGCCATCGCCAGTGCTTCAGCCTGCTCCTGATCGGCTCCCTGGTAGCGGCCGAAACGGGAGCGACGAAAACCGAATAACATATCTTCAATGTCCGGGGTGCTGATCACACTGGCCTGCAACAACGTCCCTTTTGGAAAATTGTATTTGTACAGGGTATTCAGGGAATTCAGAATATTACGGTTGCCCCCATTGGTGGGGGACATCGCCATCATCATGCCCAGATAAGGGCCATCTAACAAAAATGCTTTTTCATCTTCCCAGTACTCCAGGTACGGCATAAACTCGCAAAAGCGGTCATGCTTGATCATGCTGTTAAGTTGCTGCTCATATGCTGACATCACCGTTTCCCTGACTGTTGCTCGCGGTTGGCAGGGTTCACCACCTCCAGTGGGTCAACCCCTTGACTCATATTACGACTGCGTTCTTGCTGCTTTTTACTGCGCCGCTGCATTTCCAGGGGGACCACCCGGGAAGGACGATCGTTGGCCGCCGGGCCAAAATCCCACTGTCTGGGCGTGACTTCGACATAGGTGTAACCTGGTAAGTGCAGATTACCCTGCTTATCGGTATACGCGGTGATCAGCATACGCATCACCTGAGCCGGTTTAAGCACCGCCAGTGGCTCGGGCGCCAGCGGCTCTGCATGCGCGGGAAAACGATGAAACGCATCCTGCTTCTGCTCAAAACCGGTGCTCGTCATGGGCTGCGCTTTTTGATAGTTATCCGGATTTTGCTGTGCATCCATCCGGGCAACATAGGTGACAGTGTGGTGCTGCGCCTGCTCTTGTGATGTGGCAAGCCCGCCTGCCGCCTGGGTGCGGTTAACGCCCGCCCCTGCACTGTCTTCTTCCGCCCCATAAATAGACACCTGGGTGCCGTGCCGTTTACTCTTTTTGTATGCATTGAGCTCTTCCTGGGTCAAATTTTCCAGGCTGGTGCGATTATTGGTCAGTTCGTACACATCACGAGGCCCCCCACACACCCCACCTTTCTTTAAGTTGGGGCAGGTAAAATCATCCTGACCAACAGGTGACATACACCCGGACAACAAAGTGCCTGCGGTCAGAGTCAAAATAGATAGACAGTGTTTCATTGCAATTCCTTTATTGGTATTTAGCACGGGTTAGTACTGACATAAGCCGGGCAACGCTCCGGCACATGGCGTTCGGGCGAGGTGCACCCGCTCAGTGACACTATCACCAGTGTCAGCATCAGGGATCTCATCAGTTTCTCCTCACGGGGCCTCAAGCCAGCTATCCAGGTCCAGCGGTGCGCCCTGAGAGATCAGACCATCTTCCCGGACCAGGTGTGGCAAGTGCTTGATCCGAAACACTTCCTGCATAAATACAGTGAACATGAGATTCTGATCAGCACACCCGTCATTGCTGCTTAAAAACGACTTGCTGGTGTTGTTTGCCAGATCCCGGATGGCCAGTGCCCGATCAGGGGCACACAATAAGCTGACGGACTGTCTGACGGCGTCTTCGCCGCCGATCAGCGGCATAAAAATAAACACAAAATGGTATTTGTCCGGCTCTGCCATGATCTGCCTGACCAGCGCCCTGGAATGTTCAGAAGAGGGATCCCCAAAGATGATCCCCTGACGGGGCAGAGCGGGGTTGCCAAGTACGACTGAAGCGAGCTCCTGTTCAAAGTCAAAGTTCATTTCTTTCAAAGGCATACGCAATGTATCAACCACATCCGCGGTGGTTTTCAGGGTTTTACGATGCCAGATATCTTTAATGCTGCCCTCGATGGCAAAGCGGCCGTCTGCACTGATCAGGTAGGTCCCGTTTTCAGCTTCAACAAAGAACAGTTTGGTGATTGGCAGCTCCTGAATGCCATTGACTGTGCCATATTTACCCAGATCACGCTTAACTCCGTCTTTGTAGGTTTGCTTATCTGGCTTTGGCAGGGCTGTGCCGATCAGGGACGCGACCGGATCCTCGGCTTGCTTTGGCACTGACTCAGCCAGCAGATAACTGCTCCAAAGCACAGTCAGGGTTAACAGGGTGGGGGGGAGTATCTTCATTGGGGTTGCTCACTGTGACTGGACAATGCCTGTCGGATTTTGGCTTGTAATTCCTTCGCAGGCAGGTAGCCACGCTGGATCTCTGTGCCATCCATGGCATATATGGCTGGTGTGGCCGCTACGCCAATATCCACACCCAGCTGAAACTGGGCCGCTATGGTGTTGTCACACTGGGTGCGGGCGACAGTGACATTACGTGTGGTTGCCGTTAATGCTGCATGACGATCGTCGGCACACCAGACATTCTCCAGTTTGTAATAACTGCTGGTGTACTGAGTACGATTGTGGCGATTATAGACACCATGACGGGGCCAGGCGGCATAGTGTATGGTGATCCCCAGTGCATTCAGCTGCGCCACTTCACGATGTAGTTTTCTGCAGTAGCCACAGGATGTATCAAAAAACACCAGGACTTCAAATTCGGGATCTGCTGCCTCAAAGGTAATAAATTCATCTTTCAGTGCATGAATTTTTTTAGCCCGCTCAGTGGCAAATCGTGCCTGAGTCAGGTTGGTCAGTTCCGGGTTAGCCTGATGCAGATTACCAGCGAAAATATAACGACCATCTTCACTGTAATAAAACACCGCTTTGTCTGTGATCACCTGGAGTAGCCCGGGTAACGGGGAGGGTTCCACGGCAATGATCGGGACAGGGACCAGCTGCTGAAATTGTTCAATCATCGTCGGATCCGCGTTGGCTGGATTTTCATATCCGTAAGCAGCCAAAGATGGCAATGACATACTGACAGCGATAGCCAGTGTCAGCCGCCAGTGGTTTAATTTCTGAATCACAACAAAACCCTTTCTTTAAGAGGACTTAGCACATTGTGTCATGGGATGGCTAACATCGACGTATAGTAGGGCGGGTAAAATAGGGGGTCGTACTTACTTTGTTGATCGTTCAGCACATGCGGAGTTGTGTAGTATTTTACGCATTGGGCTTTTGAATAAATCAAAATAACGATCAGATCGATCTATTAGTTAAGATCTATATATAGATCAGATCGATCTAGTGCTATAAATTGTAAGTATTTGAAATATATAGATATAATAATTCTATGGTGTAGCTTTGTACGGCATCGTGTAGGTTTGTAATACGCTATAGTGTAGCTTTGTACGGTTTGCGTGTAGGTTTGTACGAGGGTATGTGTAGCTATGTACTGTTAAATGTGTAGTAAAGTACGAAATAATTCGGGTACACCCGTAAAAAAATACACGTTAGCCCGTAAAATTCTACACCTTATTCGTACAACACTACACCTTAGTGGGGTATTTCCTACACCCAGAGCGCACAAACCTACACATTAGCCGGGCGTACAGGGGGAATAAATCGTAAAAAACTACACTTTATTCTGGTTTTCTGGGTCATTGTTCTCCCCTCTGAAGGGGGTTTTCGTGATCCGGATACCCGGATTAACGATGTATTTACACGCTCAGTTGCTGGCACTGAGGTGAAAAATATGCGTTGAATCTTAGGTTTGTGGTGGTTAGGTGCTTATTTAGAATGGCTTTTTGCCACTAAGGTGTAGTGATTTGATGTCCAATCTGGGTACCTGTCACCAGATCAGGTTGATCTGATATACGCTGTGGTGCGTGTATTTTGCTACACAATAAAGGGGCGCTGCCACGCAGCGCCGTGTAATGGAGCGTGCTGATCCTGAACACGTGTTGTCCCTCTGTATTTGTGTATAAAACTACACAATAGCGTTTCCACAGGGCGGCCTTATTTTGTGGTCTGAAAAAAAATACTTTGCCACGTAGACACATAGAAAAAGTCCGCGAAAAAAGGATCATTTGTTTGATCTCTTCGCGTGAGTGGGTAACAATGGATATTGTGTAGTAAAATGATAAGAAAAACTGTGACTCGCAATCAGCCTAAGACTAAATCCGCAGCGCCGGGCAGAGAAATCTACAAATCTGATCGAGTGATCCACATGGGCACTCAGGGGGGGAAAATTACCGCTTCTCTGTATCGCTGTGTCAACGCCATTATTCTGTCAACCCAGCACCATGTTCAGTCGCGCTATGATACGCTCGAGGAATTTGAGGCTGCGCATGGCGATACCATTTTAAACATCGAAGTGCCATTTAAAAACTTCGCCGATTATATGGGGTGGAAATCCAACAACCGCAAAAAAGCCATTGAGGCGATCCAGCTGCTGGAGAGCCTCAAGGTGAAATGGGACATCATCCATGAAGATGATGAGAATGCCGTGGATGTCGGGTTCTTGTCCTTTGTCCCTAAAGCCCGGGTGGTTGATGGCATGATGCAGTTTTCGCTGACGCCTGATGTACGGCGCGAGTTGCTGAACATAGATAAAAATCCCCAGGCCCATCTGAATCTGATGATCGCCAATGCCGCCTGGTCGGATAAATATACCGCCCTGCTATACGAGAAATGCACCCTTGAGCTGACCAATAACAGCGTTGCCTTTGAACTCAGCATCGATCAACTGAGAAGCCTGTTTAACATTGAATATACCCTCGAAGCGGGAGAGCGTAAGTATAAGTACCCTCAATTTAGAGAGTTGAAACGCAATGTGATCTCTAAGGCGGTCGACAACATCAACAAGACCGAAATTCTGGACTTTTACATCGAGGTAACGCCTATTGGCAAGCCGGTCAGAGCGGTTCACTTTGCTATCATGAAGAAACGTCGCAGCGAAAGTCAGATGCCAATGCTGGAGGTGAATACCCGCAAGCAGCTGCTGAATGCGCTTCAGGGCAGTATGCTGATGGAGAGTGTGTTACAACATTTTGCCGTGCAGGATTTTGATGATTTAACGGATTATCAGGTGTTTTATACTGAATATTGTTTAAACACCCTGAATGAGAAGCTGGATGCCGGCGGCGTGAAAAATGTCTTCCAGTATTTTATGACCATCTTGCGCAGCAACGAAAAAGCCTTTGCGGTACGCTGGATCCAAATTGAGAAGCAGCTGAAAAACCAGGCGCGTCAGGTACATATTGAGCGAGAGCAGCGCCGCCATCAGGTCTCGACGGAAGTGCACAAAAAATACCGCGATGAGGTGTATCGGGACTTTATCGCCACCGTTGATGTCGATAAGCTCGACAGGCTGCACCAACAGGCGGTAGAAAAAATCATTGCGCATAATCCCGGTGCACGCTTTAAGCGCATGGCAAACAGTGATACCAGCCTGCCTGTGCACCAGCAACTGGACTGGACACACCCCATCAATGTGGGGATGTTCAAAGAATATGTGCTGGATCACCTGATCCCTGACAAGTTGTCGCAGAAACAAATTAACAAACGAATAGAAGAACAGCTGGTTAAGAAGTGATCCGTTTAAACAGCCGGTTGCACACTGGTCTTGCCTAACCGGGGACAGATCCGGACAATGAGTCCCTGTATCTATCCAAGTCAGTTGCAACGGGTTACGGAGGTAAAGTGCGCAGCTACAGTTTTGTCTTTCGATATCGAGACGCCAGGGGCATTCAGCAAAAACGGATTAATCTGAACGCGAGGAACTTCTCCACCGCGTTTCAGGGGGCTGCCGTGCATATTACCAAGGTGGCAAACACCGATGAGGTGGCGATTGTCTCTCTCAGCTCCAATAATCTCGACAGCGACAGCCTGGAGTAACGCGTACCAGCAGCGTGTTTTAAGCCCGGTCATCAAAATGGCGTGGGCAGGGCACCGTGGTATGCTGCTGTGACAAGTTGTGACGCGGGGGGGCAGGCCCCGCTCCATGATCAGCGGCCCGACTGTGTGGCGGTGGCGCGTTCCAGTTCCGCAATCATTTTTTCCGCTTCGCGCTGTGCCTGACGTATCACGCTGCGCTGGTATTGCTCAATATCCACCCCGCGTTGTGTGGCCAGGTCATAGACATCCTGCACCGTCAGCCGACTGAACTTATCCTGGTCCGGATGTGTGGCGGTAAAATGCCGCTCGATGACCAGCACGCCGTCATCCTCCAGCAATTTCAGCAGCAGGCCATAGGCGCTGAACGCCAGGGCCTGATCGGCTCCGGCTGCCTGAAATTGTGCAATCATTTTTTTGCCATTCAGCGCCAGTACTGTGTGTGAACGCTGCTCGGCCAGTTGTTGCTCAAGTTGTGTGATCCGCTTCGAACTGTTGACCAGGCCATACAGGGCAACCAGGCTCAGCGAGACACACAGGGTGAGGCTCAGCCAGATTGACCGGCTGGTTGTTGATTGTGACACAGCGGTCTCCTTATTCTTCCAGTGAGTCGTTTAATTGCAGTGTCATGCCCTGCTGAACAATGAAGTCCACCTCGATGCCAGCCGGGATCTCTATCACCGGCCACATTGACTCAGCAATGGCGAGGTAGTATGACGCGACGCGCTCCATGGCATTACTGGCCCCATTCATCATGCCGGCACCGGCAAATTTGTTGAGATTTTGTGATTGCCAGGCTGTGGTAGCTTCAGGCTCTGTGACAATGGCATTCAGAGACTGCGGCTTGGCGGCGCTGGCAAAGCCGGATAAGAAGCCCGCTTTCACTGAATTCATGATGGCCTTGCCGCTGCGCTCTACTACCGTGCCGCGAATGCCCTCCAGGCCGTCTGAACTGGATACTGCCACCGCATTAATGCGTTTTTCTATGGCCTGACCGTCTGCCGTGATACAGGAAATGGCTTCGGCGCGGATCTTGACCCGCTCACTGGCTAAATCGCCCATCGCGGCCCCCAGCATCATGCATTCGCGAATGTCCAAAGAGAAAAAGTTTGGCATCAGCGCTTCACGCTTCACGCGCATAAAGATCGGAATGGGTTGATCTTGTGACCCTACCTTGGTGGGCGCCGCAACCCCGTTAATGATGGTGCCTGAGATGATAGAGCCCATGGTCAGGGTAAACTCGCCGTCATCACCGGCAGCGGACGGGTTGCGATCTGCGCTCCGCTCCGGATCAGCCGCCTCGGATCCCGCCTGCGTGGTATTGTGCTCGGTGAGGCGGTTGACTTTGATGTCGCTGATCGTCACTTCCCCGAGGGTTTGCACCTCACGAACACTGCGTTGTGTGATAGTGCGGATCACATTGCCCTCAATGTGGGGATTTTGGGTGACGATCTGCGTTTGTGAGCGGTACATGACATTGGGAGCGTGCCCGGCATGATTGCGGTATGCCTGCTGGCCCTGGGTCTGATCTTCAGTCACTCGCTGCGGTATATTGGCAGAGACATCGTTATACATGCCATTTTGTGCCGGGTGTACTGGTGCTTTCTTTTCCAGTTCAAAAATGCGGCTGTTCAGTTTCTCCAATTGCAGCAGTAACTGAGTGACCTGCTCTGAGTCATGCATCCGCTGTGCTTCCAGTGTCCGTTCCTTTTCCTGCATCCGAACCGTCATTTCTTTGATCATGTCCGCAGCCTGGTTTTTATCCAGGTTATCAAGGGAGTCACTCATGCCCAGGATTGACTGGACGTTAGACTGGGCTTGCTGCTCAATGACCACTTGTTCGTCACTGAACAAGGAGGTTGCCAGGAACAGCACGGCGAGGCTGCCGACACCGACCATCAACCCCACCCGGGCTTTGGGATGCGCTTCAAGAAAGTTGGTGATATTTTCGTTAAGTTGTTTTGAATTAATCATCCTGGCTGGCTCCTGTGACGCTGCCCAGGGTCAGACGGGGCCGTGCCTGTTCAAAAGAGACCTGGTTCGGCTGGACAGCCCGTCGCACTATGTATACTTCGGTTTCTTCACCGGGTTGCAGATAGGCACGTGGAAACAGCGCGACGGCCTTTACATCATCGTTGATGCACATTTCTTCACGGACATGATAAACATCGTCTGAGTCGTTGTGTACCAGCACGATATCTATGATATCCCGGTTACCACTGAGGCGCTGTCCCGCTTCATGATAAACCGCAATGCGACACGGATGGCGCAAATAGGGCGGAATGTCATTGGTCATGGCATACCCCAGTGGGGTTTTATTTTGTGCCACTGAGGTTAAGACCGTAGCCAGAGCGTTTGCGTAGGTGCTGCTACGTGGCGGGCCCTGGTTTTGCTCTGACTGGCGTGCCTTGAGCATATCACGTTGTTGCGCCAGCTCTTTTTGATAGGCTTCGGTTTTGGCAAGGATGGCATCGCTCAGGGTGATGGTCAGATTGACCATCGCAGGCGGTGCGGATAGGGGGACCAACACAACAGACACCTCCGATTCCAGTACCCCGTCTTCGCTCAGGAGCACTGAGACCGGATTCATGGTACGTAATGTGGCATACAGGTTGCCGCCCTCAATTTCCAGTAACACATCTTCCACGCTGGAACTGGTTTTCACAGAGAGACTTTGAAAGTTGGTCCGTATTGCGTTGTTGAATCCCTGGCCGACCGGGATGATCACATTTCGTCCGGGTTGCAATGTATAGCTTTGTTCTGGCTTAAAGGTATCTTTGATTTTCTGCAGAAAATCCGGTTCCTGGTTCGGCGCTTGTGCAGCCGACTGCGGTGGAATGGCTTCGCCACTGGCTTGCATCGCCGCATTACGCAGATGCTCAGCGCCCTGGTATTCACTCACCACAGGCGTGTGTGGGGTAGCCCCTGCGGTCGGCATGGCTACGGGGAGCCGCTGCACATTGCCTGTGGTCACCGGGATTTGCAGATCGGCATCAATGTTATTGGCATACACGTCAAAGGTGCTGACATGCAGCGCGATGATGGCCGTGGTGATTAGTGTGCGGGTTGTTTTCATTGTGATTACCTAATTAGGGTTGCTCTTGCGTGCCTGCGGGCACGTCGTCCGGGACCAAAGGTGCAGGTTCAACGGTGTACTCAACATCACGGTTACGGGGCAGACCCTGATAGCTGTTTAAGTGAGTGACGGCGGCACGTCCGCCAAAGGGTTCAATGCGCATTTCATAGGTCCAGCGTTGTGGGACGACGCTTTTATTGGAGGCGTTTTTCACTTTGATCTCTCTGTCACCCCATACCCAGACCAGATCTTTGTTGGTATCATAGATGACATCTTTGATGACAAAGGATTGCGAGGCGTTGCGGGCGACCAGGATATTGACCTCCTGACGAATGGCCGGCATCACCTGCTGTCGTAAGTAGGGTGACAGCATGCTTTCCAGCTGGGCCAGTGCCCAGGCAGAATTGTCTTTTGAAATATTGCCGGCGATGGCGGCGACTGAAAACGCCCAGCGTACTTTGTACTCCTGATTCGCCTGGTTCCCCATGATGCGGATCTCACTTTGCATATTCGGCGGAATGGCCACGATTTCGGTGTCTTTAAATAGCAAAATGAGCACGAGGATAAGAATGATCCCCAGTAAGGTGTACTGGATGAACAGGTTATGACGATTGCTATTTTTAATGTCCTGTACTGACTTGAGTACCGGACTGTTTTTTCTGAGTAGCATGACGGTTCTCCTTACTGAAATAACTTACGTTTGTAAGGATCTGGCAGATATCGTGTTTTTTTCAGGTGTGGGGTAAAGCCAAACCACCATAACAGGTGTACCAGATAACCGCGTGAGTATTTTTCTTCCGTGTGTTTGATGGCGAAAAACCACACCAGGCCAATGAGCATCATAATCATGGGCTTATTGATCAAAATGCCAAAGCCAAAGGCTGCCAATGGCATCATGACATAGTGAATGGGCCAGTAAATCAAGGTGAGCGGTTCATTGATGCGTTTTGGCATGCGATATTGAAATGGATCTTGCTCCGTACTCATTATTTTCAGTCCTGAAAAAAACAGAGTTTTATTTTGTGTTTTTTAATTGGTAAGAGGAATAGATTACGCGGTGCTTTTTTTGTGGGTGTAAAAAATAAGCCAGGTTATAACCTGGCTTATTTTCGAGTCCTGGGAGGGATAAGGATTAAAGTGACAGACCTGGAATACTGGCTGTGAAAATTAAGTCCAGGATTGCGCCGGCGTTTACACACAGGACTGAGCCGAGGAAGGCACCGGCTGCCATCTGATAGTTTTGTTGGGTGATGTTATACAGTGCATAGAAGAAGGCCAGCAAGGCAACTGTTTTACCTGGTACACCTTTAACCCAGCCGTCAAAGGTGGTGTAAATGGCATTAAATTCTGTGCCTGTGCCCGCTGCCATGGCCAGTGCTGAGAACATAATGGCGACGACTGCTAGGGAAATCCAAAGCGTTTTGCTTTTCAGGTTTCCTTTGGCGGGCGCCATGTCTTGAAAGTTTGCTAATGCAGTTGTCATTTTTATCTCCGATATTAAAGCTAATTATAAAGTAAATTGTTGAACTCACGGATATATTATGGCGACGTGGTTTTACAAAGTGAATAATTTACGGACCCTAAAAAGTCACGCCCTAACTTTCAGAAAAAAGTTATTTATATTTTGTGGAAATTCCTAATAATGCCCGAAATAAGCAGTGCCACCAGTATGAGTGAGAAGACTGGCAAGTAAATGGCAAAGGGACCGAGCAGGCTCGGTGCCAGCACATAAAAGGAGATGGTACTGAGGGTTAGCCAGATGGCCTTAAAGTACAGGCGTGTGCGGTTTGGTCTGGCTCCGCCAAAACTGTACATGTTGGCCCTGTGGCGGTTGATTGCCGAGATGATCAGGCAGATCAGTAAAGGCAGTGAGAGCAACAACCAGTATTCCAGCATGGTCAGACGCAGGGCTATCTGATAGGCGAGGATCTGGGTGTTTTGTTGCAGGCGTGCATTCAGGGTATTGGTACTCAGGTGGTCGAAAGGGGTGGCACTTTGCGGGGTGATCTTGCTCAAAAACCACAGGTAAAAGCCGGAATCATGGATCCAGCTTGCCTGACGTTGCAGGGTCTTTTCACGTACGGCATGCCAGTCATTGACCGAGATACTGGCACGGATCTGGCGGCCTTCTTCAATCATATTGTGATTGTATTCCCGGGAGTCGGTGATCAGCATCAGCGCGATGGTAAGAGAAATACACAGGCTCGACACCATAAAGAAAGCCTGAAACCGTGACATTTTTCTGGTTGTGGATGGCTCGCTCATAGTTGGTTCCTCCAGTAGCAGGAGTGATCGTCCAGCGGCAGCGGCAGGCCAAACACAGACAGGTTGACCCGATCGGCTATCAGGCCCAGTAACGCGTAACTCATGATCTCCCGTGCCGGCCCCGAGACTTCCTGACTGAGTAGGGTCACCGGAGTGTCGTGCTGGCTGTCGACCCAGGCGGACAACGGCGTGGAGATCCAATTCCAGTTATGCTGCCCGGCGCTAATGTGCGTCAATAACACCGGTGCCATGGCATCACTGAGGTAGGTCATCAGTGCGGTGTAACCGACCGCTTCACCATGGCCGGATTCACTGAGGTGACAGCGGTACGCGGCTGCCCCCGTTGAGATGGCATAGCTGACGGACGCGGCGTCGTGGCCGAACAGATCGAGTGGGCCAAAGTAAGCGTCCATGCGTCTGCAATATTCGCCGGCCACTTTATTCACCTTATCGATATGTGCAATACAGGCGGCGGCATCGAGGGCTGCACCCGAGCGGACCGTGCGTCCGGAACAGGGAGCGTGCTCACAGAGCAGCAGCTGTCTGATCCGGGGTGCACTCAGAATAAAGCGCAATAGCAAGAAACTGCTTTGCTCATCGGTGAGGGCCATGCGGGTCGTGGGTTTGGCGCGTACATACAAAGTCCGGGTTTGCATCTGGCAGGCATAGGCGTACAGAGACTGAGACAAACAATCCCAGGGCAAGTCCAGTTTACTGCTGCCCTGGGCCGTGGTGACAGCCAGGGTAAACACACAGCCCAGCGCATGCAGCAACGACAGCAACACACTGGGGTGGCGCTGATTGATGACATCGGTGACGGTGTTGAGAATGATCTGCTGAAACACGCTCCTGCCGCTGTGATGTGGGGTGGCCAGGCCGACGTGCAGGGCTATATTGCGTAGCGCCTCGCACAACGGGTGGTGTGCCGGGGATAACCGGGTTTGCAGGGCCTGGTTGAACAGCAGCGCCAGTTCAGTCCCCATATGGTCATATAAGGTGTGGATGACACGTTGTTTGTCGGTGTCGCACAGGGCCTCCCAGGGCGTATCTGCTGACAGTCCGGCGAAATTGCTCGCCATGAAGTCGGGGTATTTGCAGCGCGTAAAACTGAATTTACGCGCTGATTTGGCGGTGTTTAGTGTATCCATGGGGCAAGTTCATGTGGTTGTTTGTTAATCACGATCGGCAGGCGCATTTTGAGTTTGCGCCCGTCAGCCAGCCTGGCAATGTACTGTAGCTTGGGCAGATCCCCCATCAGGCTTTTAGGAAAGGATTCTTCCAGTTGTTTGCGGGTGGTTTCACCGTGGTTTGCCCGAAAGGACGCGAGGCTTTGATCCGATGAAATTGAAGCGCCACTTTGCTGCGACACCCGGGTGATGGAGGTTTTTGAAAACTGCTCCGACACATAGGTCTGTGTATTGGGATCTGTGGTACGAAAGGAAATAAAGTTGTTGCATAACCCGAGTACCCGCTTAGCGGTCGCTTCGCTGGTTTTATCTTCGATGTCACTGATGGTCTGAGTGGCCAGATACAACTCAATTTTTGAGGCCCGGCCGACGGCCAGCAGGTTGATTAGACTGTTGTTGTTTTCCAGCGCGGCATGGGCCTCGTCGAGAAAGACGCAAACACGCGGCGCGTCGGTGTCTGCTTTATTGTAGCGCCGCCCGGACACCGCGGCGATTTCCGCCATCATCAGGCGCGCCAGAAACGCAGAGGTTTTGCCGTCAGTCATGGAGTCTGAGCTGACGTACAGACAGCCCCCTTTTTCCATCAGCGTATCCAGGTCAACCACCCGGCGCGGGTCGTCGTTGCTGGCATCATCGACGACAGAAAATAAATCATCCATGGGCTTGGTGGTGAGCGCGGTCAGCACCGGGCGCAATGAGGTGATCATCTTGACGAAGTGCTCGTTAGGATGCTCGATCAGCTGAATAATGCCGGCAATGGTCTGATGGCTGTGTGGCCCGTTGGCCAGCTGGGTTTTATAGTACTGCGCCATTACCTGCCAGGGGGCATTGCCCTGGGCTTGCTGTTTTTCCAGGTCAAGGCGCTGTGCATAATCCTCGCCCTGGGTCCGTCTGAAGTAAGCGTGCAGCACTTGCTCGCAAAATGCCAGTTTCCCGGCAGACAGCGCGGACTGGATGGTGGTCAGCCGGATCGGGGTGCCAAGATATTCCATGCCGCTGGCCACAAAAGTGATCTGTTCGTAGGCAAAGTCTTCAAAGGATTTACTGCTGCCGGCGCTGCCCATTAAGGGCGCAATGCGATCGGCAATCTCGGTGGTTCTGACAAAATTTTTCAGCAGCGGAATGCGGCATGAGGTACTTTGCTTGGCCGGGTGCACTTCATAAAATTGGTCGGCCATCCCCAGATGCGCCATCTCCTGGCGGACGGCGCGCTTCCAGTCTTCGTCATTTTTCGGGTCGATGATGATCAGGACTTTTTTCTCTGCACCGGCCCCCATGTGCAGGGCATTGAGACTGAGCAACTTAAGCATGGTGGTTTTGCCCGTACCAATATTCCCGGCGACCAGAGTGTGACCAAAAAAGGTTTCTTCCATGGCCTGCACGGGCGTTTCATCACCGAGGGCGTGAATATAGGGTTTACCCCCAAGTTCTGCGGTTTCTCTGAGCCATTTTTTCAGTCTCGGCTGCATAAAAAAGGGAATGGTGATGTCACTGAGTGTGGAGTCCATGTCCAGCACCTGATAGGCACGATTGGCATGTTCAGATCCCCACTCGAACCCATAGCCGAGGAAATTCAGCTTGGGGTCCGGCCAGCGTGCCTTGGTGACCCGTGGGGTCAGGTGGTTGATTTTGCGCAAGGTAGAGACATCCATAAACTCACGCTTATTGAGCTTGAGTCTGAGCTGGCGTCGCAGCAGCGGCAGTGATTTTCTGGCGTAGTAGAGGCTGCCGGTGCCCATCACGGCCATCAGTCCCAGCGTGACCCAGGACAGTGGGTTGAATCCGCCCAGGGTGGCAAAGGGCGTGAGCATGGCGCCGGCCAGCCAGGCCAGTGCGGTTTGCGCTTCATAGACGGGCCGGAACAGGTGCTCAATATAGCGCCCATCCGTTCGGTTATATTTGGTGCTCATGAAAAAACCTCTGTGTCCAGCAGGGCACGGTGATCCAGTAACACCTCATAATGGGTTGCGTCTATGAGGGTGATCGCGTCATTCCCTGCCTGTTTGGTGATGGTATTCAACACGCTGTTCAGCGTTTGATCCTGTAGTTTGTCAGGTGTTCCCTCCAGCGCATTAGCAAGTCGTGCCAGCGACAGCCTGAATTTTTGCTGATGTGGCGTGATATACCGTTGTGGCTCACATAATCGGGCACAGACAGCTCCGAGGGTACCCGGCGGGGCATTGTCAAGCAGCTGCTGCAGCTGATCCTGCGCCGCGGCGTCGTCAGTTGTGTTGACAGCGGGAGCGGCCTCTGCACGGCTGAATTCTGCACGCCCGCGTGGGGTCAGCTCCACACAGCTGCGCGTCACTCCGGCTATGGTCAATGTCTGGATCAGTGATGGTTTTCCCAGCTGGGCCCGTACCAGCTTGTTGCGACACAGCTGATTGAGGTACTCATCAACGCCTTGTCCATGGGCCTTCGACCAGGCCTGGATATCAATATAGTGTTTAGCATGCAGCGTGAGCACGCGTTGCTCCGGGGGCAGGTGAGTGTCAGGACGTGCAGCGGGCACCTCTGTTGCAACCACCGGCGGTGTTTTATGCGCAGTCTGCGTCGCGGAACTTGGGTTTTTTGTGGCCTGAACGTGCTGCGCTTGTGGGGGCTGTGGCCCGGGGCGCTCCTGAGCCTGGCACGCTGCTGTCTCTGTCGTGCTAGGCACAGGGGGGCTGAGGTGCAGTTCCTGACAGCTGCCATCTTCGCGGGTGATAAAAGTGCGCTTGGTGTCTTTGAGACACAGCAGACCAGCCAAATTCGGGTGCATGGGGTCTGCATCATAGATCCAGTCATGATGCGTGAGCTTGACCAGTTCAAACCACACCACGGTGCGTTTTCCCGCCAGGATGTCCTGGGCATCTTCGCGACTGAAGACACCCGGGGTAAAGGAAATGGTGCGATGCTCGGCGTCAAAGGGCTCCACGATAGCAAAGTCTTCCATCATCGCCAGCAGCGTCAGAGCATCTTTGACAAACGGCGTGGGCTGATCGGCTTTCATGGTGTTGATGAGGCTGTGAAATGCGGACTGCCAGCGTAGATAGACATGGCCGGCAATGATGAAAGCCTGGCCTTTTTCACCGTTGAAAGTCCAGCTGGCCCGCAGCTTACGCAGGGTGGCGACAATGGCCATGGCGCGGGATTGTTTGGCCTGACCAAAGGCGTTCATCACGCCTTCACGAAGGTCTTTTTTGGTGGAGCTGGAGTCGCCATAACGGAGCATTTTCGCCAGATAACTGTTGTTGTGCGTGTAGTTTTGCAGGGTGTCACTGAGCTCGTTAAATAACTGGCCCGGGCTGTCCATCATGTACTCCAGCCCCTCACCGCGTAGAATGTGTGGCAACAGCAGAGAGCCGGAAGCGGTTGGCGAATCAGGCCTCAGCCTGAAGTTATCGCGATGAAAGTGAATGGTATATTGTGCCACCCGGTGACGCTGGGCCCACTCAATCAGGCTCTCCATGTGGGGGATCCAGTGTTTTATTGCGGTGGTAGTGTGGGTGACGGGAATAACCGTGTTGGTTTTTGCGTCATAGATGCTGTGTGCGCGGACTTGTAAGTCGTTGATGACAGTGCCCAGATCATGCATTAAGCCGCCGACCCAGGCGGCATAAATGTAGCGCTCATGGCGCTGTTCATCTAAGTCCACCATATTGGTGGAAGGCGGCAGAGTATTGTCCGCCTGACGCAAGGCCAGGGTGGCCACTTCCAGGGAGTGTCTCAGCAGGCCACCAGGCTCAGCATGGTGATGTTCTGAGGCGGGCAGCAGGTGGGCATACTCAATAAACCGCTCAATGACACTGAGATAGCGCTCTGTGAAGAGGCTTTTACCGCAGCGTGTTTGGCGGTGGCTGCCGATCTTGGCATAGGACTCCAGTGCTTTGATGTGATCGGCATAACGCATCATCAGACTCTCAACACTGACCGCGCTGATCTGGTGCAGGTTGCTGTCTGATTGGGTGTGTGAGTGCGGCGCAGCCACCGGACGGCGAAAAATATCCAGGTACACTGGCTCTGCGCCCTGCCCGTGTGCGGTGTCAAACACATAGTGGCCGCGGTTGAGTGCAACCAGTTTGGTGTGTTTTTGCCTGCGGCTGAAAATAAAGTGTATAGCCAGAAAGCCGCTGCCTAGCAGGGCAGCAGCCGCCACCAGGAGCGACAGCATGTTAATAGCTGTCCTGCACCAGGCCTTCACTTGTATCGGACTGGTGGTCGTCGAGTTTAGGCCTGCTATGGTGGGTTCTGACCACCGCGAGCTGCGCTTCGGTCAGGATCTGCTCAGCCACTGCCATGGGCATTCCGCAGTGTGCTAACAACTCAAAATTGGGATTATTGAGTATCTCAACAAAATGTCTTGGACTGAAAGACCCGCCTTCACGTTTACCCGGAGCGGTGACTTTGTTGAGGCGATCCACGACCCCACTGATGATCACCGAAGCCTGTTTGCAGGCCGCCGCATATTCTGTATCGTCGATCATCCCGAACATAAACAGGGTTTCAATTTCATCAATTTCTGCATCCACTTCTTTAATTAATTGCGGAATGGTGATGCCGACCGGGTGTGATACTTCAAAGATGACTTCATAGCATTCGGGTCGATTGAGTTCAAAGTGGCCATCAAAATGCGCCTGAGCTTGTTTTTGCGCGCGCAATTCCTGCAGCGTATCGAGCTGAGTGCGGGCAATCAGCAGGTTGACGTCATAGTGCCAGCTGCGGATCTTGTCATAGGCTGCCGGGTTGGTTCTTGCGATACGAAAAATCGCTCCGAGGCGCTCGAATGCATTGAGCATGCGTATTTCATTTTTTGACAGGAACTGATGTAACAAGTCGCTTTTATAGCTGATCTGTGTGACCAGAGTTTTCATCTTGCCAGCATGGCGCGTTGAGATAACGGGGGTGTCATTATTCTGTGTGTCTTGATGCGCGTCAGACATATTTATCTCCATGGTTTTATTGGTCATAGCATGACGGGGTTTGAGCTTACGTTTGCATGCCAGGGGGCAGGATGTACGACTGGGCTATCCCGCATTGCGTCATCTGAGCGTCCTGGCAAAGTCTGTTCTTACCCGAACCAGCTTACCCTTTGGGCGTATTATTACCTAATCCTGTGGTACGGAGAAAACCGTAGGGGCACCAAAATAAGGGGGTGTAAATCTGTTTATGAGCGCTCGGCTACGGCGGGTGAGGGGGCCGGGGGAAGGAACGAAAAACAAACTGTGCCCATATTTTTTTGTTGGTATCTTGCTTGTTTTTATTGGCTTTTATTTTCGTGTTTTTATTTTGGCTTTTTCCTAAATTTACTTTTTTCGTTATAAAGTATGGGGTGTTTTTTACTCTCTTGTTAAGGTTGTTTCCGATGTGGTATTGATATCGTCTGTACCCGATATCTCTAATGATGTGCAAGGTGGGCATTTTAAATTAAAAATAACTCATTGTAATTGTGGAGGTTTTTGTTTAGTCTTAATTTTCTGAACCCTTCATAGGCACCGGAGAAGGCAAGTTTCTTTTTGGATTTACAAATTGTGATTGTTTTTTTCTACAAAAAGTGATCATTTTTTCTTGAATGAAAAAGTACTGCATTTTATAATTTTATTAATGAAACAATAAATATAAAAAAGGAGTTAATATGATGGATAAGTCGCAGCAAATACCCGAGCTCATCAATGCCTACTATACGAAAAACGTCGAGCTTATTCTGATCCTTAAAAGGTTGGCTGACTTTGAGATGAACCTGGAGTCTATTTATAAAATCGATGCGGAGTTGTCGACATTGCTCAAAAGCACGTCAGAGACAGATATGCTGACGCTGTATGAGGCTGATTCGCGGATCCCGCTGTTTGTTCCTGAGGTGTCTGCTGCCGATCTGCAGGTCGCACTGAGAGCGCTGGCTGCGAAAAAAGCCAAAGTGGGTTGTTTAGATCATATTTTTCGGGGGTGACAGAGAATGGATAGTCTTTATCAGAAGCGCTCCAGAACCGTTGCTAATGATTATGCCCTCGCCATGCTATCTCAGATGGGCACTGAAAAGAAAATTCTGACCACGTTATTTGCGCGTAAGCGGTCTATGATTGATTATTATTGGCGAGAATCGGAGTTTGCCAAAAAGAGTCGGGCCGGGCGCTGTGCCTGGTTAAAGACCGATGAGGGACGTCTGATCAGCGACCGCATTTTAAACCTGGCAATCAAGATGTATGGCAAAGCGTTCCTGGACAGAACCATGTATCCAACCCGATTGCTGGATCTGTTTTTAACCTATACAGCGTTATATCCGGGCAACCAGATCCACCCTAACCATGTGTACTATTTCTTTAATCACCTCAGAGAACAAAGAGTCGGGGTGCTCAATGCCTGTGCGTGTTGCGGTAAACCTTACACCATAGAGTACACCAGTGGTAAGTTAGATCATTTTTACGAATGCGCCGCCTGCCTTGAAAATCCAACCGTGGCGCGCTCGCTGAAGGACAGGGCCGCGTTAAAAAAAGAACAAGCTAAGCTGAACAGGCGGAGTATGAAGCTGGCGGCCATCTGATCCGGGGCCGTTGTTGATCGTCAGGTTTTGAAATTCGGGGCAGCGGGCGGTATGCTCCCCGAATGAAAATCTGGAGAGTGATCATGGACAAACCCGCCTTAACGCGCTTGTTTGGTGTCCTGGCATTGGGTCTGTGTGCCGGCGCCTCGGGCACATCGGTGCGCGCGGATGATGCCTGGACGCATTACCGCAATAACACGGTCTATCAATACGCGGCCGACTCGCAGCCGGTCATTACTTTGTATCGCGAATTCAACGACGGGCGTTATTTTGATACCCCCATCGCTCATCCGCCCGAATACGTTTATTCATACGGTGGCTTTTACAATTATACGCTGAAGGACCCCAGTTTAGCGCGTGCCGGCAATCACGCTTTCGGTGGCTTTAGTTATAAACGGCCACGCAACACGCGCCAGGAGAGTGCCCCTGTTGGCAGTGAAGACGACCACTTGTTTCAGATTAAAACCACCCAGTATCTGACCGTGATGGCCGTGAACCTGAAAACGGTGGCCTTTTACCCTCATCACAATGTGGAAGTACACATCAAATGCAAGCGCCTCACGGCCCAGGCATATCAGGCGCCACAAGTACACCTTCGCCAGTTCAGGCAGTTTGTGACCCGCGTGCCTGCAACGGCCTCTCTGACCGGCTATTTCCCCGAGTTTGCCGTTAAAGTTGGCGATTTGACCTTACATGAGCAAGCCGGTGAGCTGACTTTTGACAGTGCCGCGGACATGCGCAGACGGGTTGGCATGCTCCTGACGTCACACTTCAGGCAGCGCCTGGCGACCCACCTGGCGAACAACACGGCATTTCCGCATATTTACGCCTGTCAGGTGCCGCTTGATTACATACCGGCGCAAAAACCGGTGTAATTACACCGTGCAATTTGAGGGTCTCTACTGTGCCTCTGGAACCCGGCGGGTGTGAGAAAATGGCGCCATCAGAGTATTCGGAGCCACTATTTTGCATAAGGTATTTTTCCTGCTGGCCGCCTGGCTGTGCTGTCAGGCGGCGGCCGCGCAACCTGACCCCAACTTCTATGACGATCGCTTCCGTGGCTGGTATTGGTTTGAAGATCCGGTTGTTGAACAAGACAGTGAACCTGAGCCTGCCCCGGACACGTCCCCGACTCAAACGCCCCCGGCTCAGCCAGACAAGGAATGGGTGGCACTGGATGTCACCTGGTTGCGGGAGAAGTTCCCGGAATACCGCGATGCGGCCATCAATAACCCCACCCGGGAGAATATTGCGCGCTTTTTGTATGCGCAGCGTTATATGCTGGATATCAGTTCCCGCTTTTCCACCAAAGCCATGGAGTTTTCAGAGCTGGAAACGCCATTGCATGAAGCCAAACGCCGCCCGTTCTCGACCTTTTCTCTGAATGTCTTTAAGGATGAAACCCGCCAGGCGCTGAGCGCCGTGCTGGATAAAGTCAACGCCAGGACACATCTGTGGTTCTTCTTCACGGCCGATTGCAGTTACTGTCGCAAGCAGGTTCCGATCCTCAAAGAGTTAGCCATCCGCCACCAGGTTAATGTGCTGGCGGTGTCAATGGATGGCTCTATGTTGCCCGGCTTAGAGGAGTTTGAAGTGGTCACCGATACCAGCAATGTGGCGGGGCGATTTAATGTGACTTACACACCGACGATATTGATGGCGCTGAATGATGGCTCCGGGTTCACATTGCTGGGCGAAGGGCTGACGTCGCTGCCCGATATTCAGGATCGTCTGCTGCTGGCGTCGCGCATGAAAGGCGTGATCAATACCCAGGAATATGAGCTGACTCAGGGCGTCAGGGAGATCAACGTGTTAACTGACTCCGAGGGCACCATGATGGCAGACAGGCAATTGCTGGAAAACGATCCCGGCTATCTGGCCGAATTACTCAGACAAAAACTGGCCGACTCCATTCCGGTGGGCGCCCAGACATTTAACGCGGTTTCAGGAGGTCAACAATGACAGGTTTTGCTCAGCATCACATTGCGCTGGCGGTGGCTGCCGCTGCCCTGTGCGTGACATTGGAGGCCCGCGCGGGCATGAAGGAGTTGTTTGACAGTTACCAGAATGATCTGGGGGGATACCATGTACAAACCCGCAACGGTAACACCTGGGGCGCCGGACAGTTTTCCGCTCGCTGGCAACAGCCCAATGTGGACATACTCAGTGTACAGGGACCATCCATGTCGGCCGGTTGTGGCGGTCTGGATATTTTTGGCGGTTCCTTTGGGTTGATTTCGGGAGATGAGTTGGTGCAGGTAGGACGTGCCGTTGCGCAGGGCGCAGCCAGTTACTTTTTTAAAATTGCCATCGCCAATATTTGTAGTACCTGCGCCTCTGAAATGGAAAATTTGCAGGATAAGATCCGTAAGCTGAATGATTTAGCCCGTGATGCCTGTCAGAAGACTGAAAACCTGTTAACCGAGAAGATTGGCCCGGCGGAAGATCAACTGCTGTTTAAGAAAGACCTGGTGGGCGGTGCCATTGCCTCTGCCAATGGCACCATCACGTCGTGGAGTACGGGCTTACTGGGTGATCAGAATATCAATGAAGAGAAAGATCTAGCCTCCGTGAAGGAGGCGACCGAGGGGAACTCGGTGGCGGCTCATGTGGACAAAAATACCGGGATCCACTCGCCCTTCATCAAGGCCATTCATAACTTCAGTGGGAATAACAAAGAGGCGAGCATTGCGGCATTGATGACTTTTATGGGGGCCAAAATTGTCGTCACCAACAGCGCTGATGGCCAGCCAACAATCAGCACGCTCCCCGCCATCAACTATGAAGAGTTTATCCTCGGGGGTGACGACGCTAAGTTGTCGGTATACAAGTGCCGGAATTATAGCAGCGACCCGCAATGTCTGAATGTGGATGAGCTGGAGAATACCTTGCCGAAGGTGCTGTATTATGCCCGTGATCAGATCATCGGGGACACCGGGATTTTTAACGCACTGAGCACGCAGGGCACCTTATCGGAAGAAGCCCGACGGATCAAAGAGGCCTTCAATGTGCCCTTTACCCCCTACCTGGTTGAGTCCACGCGCTACAACCTGGACCTCAATGATTTTGGTGAGCTGGCGGCGTTGAAAGTGACCCAGACCTTCAACGAAGAGCTGTATAAGAACATCAAGGAGATTTATCTGCGGGCGGGGGCGGTCAATGGTTCTACTTATGAGCAGGGCGCCCAGTTCAGAAATGACTATGATGAGGCGTTCGTGCGTTTTACCAAAGACTATCAGACGGTCAGGGACAGGATCTCAAAGCGCCTGGCCAAGACGGCGGATGCAATTCGTCTGAACCTGAACCTCATTGCCTTGCAGAAAATGGATAAGGGGTAACCATGGATTTATATGTATACCTGCAAGGGGATTTAGAGTTTGCGAATGCGACCTTAATGGCCATTGTGCGCATGTTTGGCAACGCCTCGACGTATGCTGATATTCAGCGCGGCGCGGGGGCTTTGATGTTGATCATGCTGTTTGTCTCCTATTTTAAATTCATTATGGCGCCAGAGCGCAGCCCCTATCCATTCAAAGAGTTTTTTACCGGCCTGGTGGGGTTTATGATCTTCCTGGGTCCGATGTCGCCGCAGTTTACGGTGCATCTGCAATCGAGCAATTCTGGTTCCCATGATGTCCGGACCATCTCCAATGTGCCCATGCTGGCTGCGGTGCCGGCCTGGGCCGGCAGTGCCTTGATCGGTGGATTACGCAATGTTGTGGCGGAAAACTTTACCATGCCGGGCATGAGCACCACGGCACCGCCGGACCCTCTGGGTGCGCTGATGCGTCTGCACTCGGCGCCCTATACGCCACAAATCGATGCGATGGGGGATGGCGACAGTTCAAAAAACAGCCTCAAACGCAGCATCGCCAACTATATGCATGAGTGCTTTGTGCCGCATCAGATGTTCGGACCTGCCAGCGACACCGGTGTGAATTCACTGGATCAAACGCCAATCGATGAAGTGATCGACAAAATCGCGGTCGATTACACGGGCTATGAAACCACCTTATACCTGACGGGGGATGCCAAAGGTAAGGTGTTTAACTGTAAAGATGCTTACACTAAGTTGCGCACTGAGATAAAAAGCCCGGTGTTTGAACAGCGGCTCGACAACTACCATGAGGCGCGTAATGTGGACGGTGCGTCAATCAGCATGGCCTATCGGATCCTGAACGGGGGCGGGGCTTTACCCAATCCCTATGAACTCATGACCGGGCGCTTTGTGACCTACTATGCTTACCAGGCGCTCAGTGGCAACGATAACCCCTGGGCCAATAAAATGGTCTTTGAAGCCATGCAAAAGCGTGTGTATGAGCAAGGGGCTGAACGCGCTATGTTCCTCAATTATATGATCCCCATGATGAGCGTATTTGAAATGTTCGCGTTCTTTATTGCGCCGATCATGATGATCCTGAGTGTGATGGGGGGGCTAGGGTTTGCCATGATAGGCAAGTATATGTACATCATTTTGTTCATTAACCTGTGGGGGTTTAACAAAGTCTTTGTTGATTTCTTCACTTACCTGGCGGCACAAAAAGCCTTTGCGAACTCGATGCAGCCGTTTACCGTGGGCTCCACGCCGGGTGTGCTGAATGAAATAGAAGGGTTTTTGGGGGTGGCCTCGGCGCTGACGGCCGCCATTCCAATGCTTTCAATGTTCCTGTTGTATGGGGGGGTGCATTCACTGATGGGCGTGATGAGTTCCGTCAACCCGTCGGGCAAAGGGCATGTGGATGGCAACAATGCGGCCCCCACACTTGCCAGTAACTGGAACAGCGGCACGATGCAGATGGGCCAGCATGGCGCGGCGTATAACGCCGTCTCAGGGCAAATTGAACAAAACCTGAAAACCTCAGACAGTGGCCGCTTCTCCGGGCTTAGTATCACAGAGCAAGTGTCTCAGACCTTTGACAGAGCCCGGGAGCTGGCGACAAATAAGACGGAAACGGCAAAGCAAGCCTTCGCGGAGTCGAGTAGTGATTTGTTTAACGAGATAATGAGTGATAAGTCGGTGGTGCAGGGGGCGGAGACGAAAACCTGGGGTGAGATGAATGATGCCGAGCGCCTGGTGGCCACCAAAAATGCCATCGAAAAGAATACGTCGGTCAAAGGGGAGGCCGCTGAAATGGCGGCCCTGAATATGTATCTGGGCGCCGATGGCAAAATGCCTGTTGGTGATGATAATGCGGTCTTATCGGGCGGTGTTAAGCTGAATCTGCAGGATAGTGCTCAATTTGGCTTATCAGAGGGAGAGGCGGAAAAAGTTGAAGAGTTGCTGAGCGATACGCACAAAAACCGTTTCACTCATGGCGATCAGAACTCTTTTACGGACCTGAACGAAACGGGGACCAGCAGAAGCCATACGTCGGCCCTCAATAAAGCCCGTACCGATATGCAGGAATTTACCCAAGCCTATAATGAGTCTCAGCGTGTCAGTGAAGGTGCCTCTGAGATGATGCAGTTCAGCAACACCACAGCGCTGAACAATGAAGCGCTGGCCGGTATGGTGTCCGAGGGGGCCGTGCGTACATTATTTGACCCTGAGCATGGTGCCTTCACGCAGGAGCAGTTGGCGCAGTTATCCGATAAGGCCGGGGTGGAGACACAAGGCCTGGCCGAGCATTATCTTAAGCAAGGAGAGCAGCTGACTGGCCGTGCCGATCAGGCCGGGTTTGGCGCCATGCGGGCCATGATTGATGATATTTCCCAGTTGTCGCCCAGCACACTGGGCGAAGCGCGCAGTCAGAGTGACATGCTGTCGGAAGTGTTCGGTGCCATGGGGACGGATATTCGCAATCAATATGGCGACAGGCAGGACATTGAGCAGCTGGTTAACCCGGTCGAACGCCTGACGAATGCCACCCGTGAGCAAAGCGGCGGTATGGTGGCGGGCGCGGACCAGGAAGGCTTCACCGGCAATAACCAGGCCAACGAGGCTGATGTCCGACCGGTGGGTTTTGCGAACGCCTCTGAGGCCCACACTGTAAAAGATGAATTGAATGACAAGAAGGCCGAGCTCATCGAACGAGGTGTGATGGACAAGGAGGGCAATTATGTACAGGGCAGCATTTCTGCGGCTGAGTATGCGCGAGATGCCAGTTTAACAGAGATGTCCGAGCGGTTACAGCTGGCGCAGGACCGCGTTGAACAACACGAATTACTGAGTGCGGCGCAGAGTAAATTATTGGATGGCATTAAAAATAATGATGGCTCGCTGACGGCGGCAATGCTTGAGTTTAAGGGGCTCAGCGGCGAGAACCGCTTTGAGCGCTTTTTGGCAAGCCAGGCTGAGCAACATGGTCTGAGCGGCGCCGCCATCGTGGCCGGGGCGGGGATGCTGAGTAATGCCAATGCCAACGACATCACCAGCCTGGTCAGTAAAGTGGCACAGGGTACAGCGTCTAACGACGAATTTGAGCAGTATGCGCAAATGAAATCCGCCTTTGATTTTATGATCGGCACTCGGGAAGGCTTTGATGCCACGAGGATAGGCATGTCTGACGAAGCACAGGACACGTTTTTCGCCAATGCAAGCGCCTTTTACGGTGCTTATCAGAGCAACGGCAACAATGCCAACGTGCAGGCCGTGGACAGTCTGCTTAGCTCCCCTGCGCAAATGGACAACGCCATTGATGCCGCGGGTCTGCTCAGTGGTCAGGCCCCTGCGGGCAACCTGGTCAATCCGGGCTTTATGGCCGATGCACAGCTGAATATGCTTGGCAGCAGTGAGCAGTTTGCAACGCAGTTTGACAAGATGAAAGGCGACTTGAATGAGGATACCGGTGGATACTTTGGAAACTTGATGCAGCGCATGGGCCTGAATTCATCGGAGTTAACATCTGCGGAAGCCCTTTATTTGGATCAGGCCAAAACCATGCTGAATGAAAACGCCCGCCTTGGCGGCTATGATGCAGAGGCCGCCATGCAGGCTCTGACTCGCATTGTCACCTCTTCAGATGAACAACTAAGCATCTATACCCCGTATGGGGGAACTGAACAGCTCAAGGGAGCGGCACAGAGCGCGGTTGACCAGCTGGAGCATGGCGATGCCAATAATCTCGCCGCGGCCATCGCCGCAAACCCGGCGCTGAGTAAGCTCTATCAAGAGCTGTCTGAGGATCCTAATAATAAACTCGAACGTGTGGAGAAGGTGTCTCCGCTTGCCCAGGAGCGCATGGATAATGTGTTTAAAGCCGCGGAGGATTCTTATCAGACGTATCTGGCTGGTGTGGGTGGCAAGGGCAACATGTCAGATCTGCAGATGGCCCAGCTTTACCAGGCGCAACAGTCAGGCAAGTTGAGTACTGAGCAGGCGGCCCTGGTGCGCCAGGCGAATACAATGCTCACCGAGGGCGAGGTGGCCGGTAAGTACAGCAGGGATGAGGCAACGGCACAGCTGATCTCCGGTATAACCGGGGCTAAGGGCGAAGCCTGGCAGAGCGTTAAGGACATTGCTGGCAGCTCTGATCTGGGTAAAGCCATGGCGGGTAACCCGCACCTGAAGTCGCTGGTTGGGCAACTCCTGCCCTCCTCAGGTGCTCCCAGGGTAAAAGAAACGCCTGATGGGCAGGGAGGAGGGCTGAGCACGTCGCAGGCCGAGTTGGTGACTCAGGCCAGCGCATTAATGGTCAAGGATACAGGCACATATGATACCAAGGCGGCGACCACGGAGTTGATCACTGGTGTCAATAGTGGCCAGTTGAAGAGTCTTGAGCAGATTAAGGACGATTCCGAGCTGGGTAAAGCTCTGGAGAGTAACCCGCAGCTGAAGGAGTTGGTTGGGCAAGCCCTGTCTTCCCCGGGAAAGGAGGGTGAGGTATCCGAAAAAAAGCCCGGGGCGCTGAGCGAGTTGGTGGCGCAGGCCAGTGAGCTGATGGCGCAGGGGGAAGGCGCGTATGATGCCAATGCAGCGACCGCGGAGTTGCTCACCGGCGTGCACACTGATCAGTGGCAGAGTCTTGAGCAGATTAAGGACGATTCCGAGCTGGGTAAAGCCCTGAAGGGGAATCCGCAGCTGAAGGAGTTGATTGGGCAAGCCCTGATTTCCCCGGAAAAACTGGATGGGGTATCTGGAGAAAAGCCCAGGGGGCTGGGTGAGTTGGTGGCGCAGGCCAGTGCACTGATGGTGCAGGATACAGGCACGTATGATGCCAATGCAGCGACTGCGGAGTTACTCACCGGCGTTCACACTGACCAGTGGCAGAGCGTGGCTGATATCAGCACTGAGTCTGAGCTGGGTAAAGCCCTGAAGGGGAACACGTCGCTGCAGGCGCTGGTTGGACAAGCTTTGTCTGATAAGAGGCCTCAGTCAACGGTCGATAAATTATCCATGGAGCACACGCAGTCCGAAAAAGAGCGCAGCATAGCAAAGGAGCCGGTTGAACAGGCCCTGGCACCGTCAGGCGATCAGACTGGCACCTTGAGTGCGTCGCAGGTTGACGCGGTGACGCAGGCCAGTCAGCTGATGGGACAGGGACAGGCCTTGGGTCAGTACAATGCCCGTGCGGCGACCGAGCAGTTGACCCATGGGGTCCGCACCGGCCAGTGGCAGAGCGTGGCTGATATCAGCACCGAGTCTGCGCTGGGTAAAGCCCTGCAGGGTAACACGCCGCTGCAGGCGCTGGTTGAACAGGCCCTGGCGCCGTCAGGCGATCAGACTGGCACCTTGAGTGCGTCGCAGGTTGACGCGGTGACGCAGGCCAGTCAGCTGATGGGACAGGGACAGGCCTTGGGTCAGTACAATGCCCGTGCGGCGACCGAGCAGTTGACCCATGGGGTCCGCACCGGCCAGTGGCAGAGCGTGGCTGATATCAGCACCGAGTCTGCGCTGGGTAAAGCCCTGCAGGGTAACACGCCGCTGCAGGCGCTGGTTGAACAGGCCCTGGCACCGTCAGGCGATCAGACTGGCACCTTGAGTGCGTCGCAGGTTGACGCGGTGACGCAGGCCAGTCAGCTGATGGGACAGGGACAGGCCTTGGGTCAGTACAATGCCCGTGCGGCGACCGAGCAGTTGACCCATGGGGTCCGCACCGGCCAGTGGCAGAGCGTGGCTGATATCAGCACCGAGTCTGCGCTGGGTAAAGCCCTGCAGGGTAACACGCCGCTGCAGGCGCTGGTTGAACAGGCCCTGGCACCGTCAGGCGATCAGACTGGCACCTTGAGTGCGTCGCAGGTTGACGCGGTGACGCAGGCCAGTCAGCTGATGGGACAGGGACAGGCCTTGGGTCAGTACAATGCCCGTGCGGCGACCGAGCAGTTGACCCATGGGGTCCGCACCGGCCAGTGGCAGAGCGTGGCTGATATCAGCACCGAGTCTGCGCTGGGTAAAGCCCTGCAGGGTAACACGCCGCTGCAGGCGCTGGTTGAACAGGCCCTGGCGCCGTCAGGCGATCAGACTGGCACCTTGAGTGCGTCGCAGGTTGACGCGGTGACGCAGGCCAGTCAGCTGATGGGACAGGGACAGGCCTTGGGTCAGTACAATGCCCGTGCGGCGACCGAGCAGTTGACTCATGGGATCCGCACCGGCCAGTGGCAGAGCGTGGCTGATATCAGCACCGAGTCTGCGCTGGGTAAAGCCCTGCAGGGTAACACGCCGCTGCAGGCGCTGGTTGAACAGGCCCTGGCGCCGTCAGGCGATCAGACTGGCACCTTGAGTGCGTCGCAGGTTGACGCGGTGACGCAGGCCAGTCAGCTGCTGGGACAGGGACAGGCCTCCGGTCAGTATACTGCCCGTGCGGCGACCGAGCAGTTGACCCATGGGGTCCGCACCGGCCAGTGGCAGAGCGTGGCTGATATCAGCACCGAGTCTGAGCTGGGTAAAGCCTTGAAGGGGAACGCACCGCTGCAGGCGCTGGTTGAGCAGGCCCTGGCGCCGTCAGATGCTCAGGCTGGCACCTTGAGTGCGTCGCAGGTTGACGCGGTGACGCAGGCAAGTCAGCTGCTGGGACAGGGACAGGCCTTGGGTCAGTACAATGTCCGTGCGGCGACCGAGCAGTTGACTCATGGGATCCGCACCGGCCAGTGGCAGAGCGTGGCTGAGATCAGCACCGAGTCTGAGCTGGGTAAAGCCTTGAAGGGGAACGCACTGCTGCAGGCGCTGGTTGAGCAGGCCCTGGCGCCGTCAGATGCTCAGGCTGGCACCTTGAGTGCGTCGCAGGTTGACGCGGTGACGCAGGCAAGTCAGCTGCTGGGACAGGGGCAGGCCTTGGGTCAGTATACTGCCCGTGCGGCGACCGAGCAGTTGACTCATGGGATCCGCACCGGCCAGTGGCAGAGCGTGGCTGAGATCAGCACCGAGTCTGAGCTGGGTAAAGCCTTGAAGGGGAACGCACCGCTGCAGGCGCTGGTTGAGCAGGCCCTGGCGCCGTCAGATGCTCAGGCTGGCACCTTGAGTGCGTCGCAGGTTGACGCGGTGACGCAGGCCAGTCAGCTGCTGGGACAGGGACAGGCCTTGGGTCAGTATACTGCCCGTGCGGCGACCGAGCAGTTGACTCATGGGATCCGCACCGGCCAGTGGCAGAGCGTGGCTGAGATCAGCACCGAGTCTGAGCTGGGTAAAGCCTTGAAGGGGAACGCACCGCTGCAGGCGCTGGTTGAGCAGGCCCTGGCGCCGTCAGATGCTCAGGCTGGCACCTTGAGTGCGTCGCAGGTTGACGCGGTGACGCAGGCCAGTCAGCTGCTGGGACAGGGACAGGCCTTGGGTCAGTATACTGCCCGTGCGGCGACCGAGCAGTTGACTCATGGGATCCGCACCGGCCAGTGGCAGAGCGTGGCTGAGATCAGCACTGAGTCTGAGCTGGGTAAAGCCTTGAAGGGGAACGCACCGCTGCAGGCGCTGGTTGGACAAGCTTTGTCTGATAAGGGGTCTCAGTCAACAGTCGACAAATTATCCACAGAGCACACGCAGTCCGAAAAAGAGCGCAGTATAGCAAATGAGGTGATCAGCCTGGGCCCGGGCATGTCACTGGAAACCGATAAGGCTGCGATTGATTTGACTGATGGGGCCCGGATCGAGGTGAAAGATGTGTCAGATCTTGATCTGGAGGCGTTGTCTGAACATCTCTATGAACAGTTTATGTTAAATGGTGAGATGATGCAGTTGGAAAGCATGACTGGTGATGCCAAAACCGGCTTTTACAGAAACACACAAACGGAGCAACTGTATGCGCTGAGTGCTGGCAGTCAGATGATGATGCCAGTGAAGCAGCATCAGTTATAGTGCAGACAGGGCGCCGGCGCCTTGTCTCACTTGTCTCACTTGTCTCCCTCTGTAGCGTCTTGCTAAACTCGCTGCCACAGAGGACAAAGCACAGGTGAAGGAGATCCATGAAGTACGTGATTTTTGCAATGTTGCTGCTGAACAGCGCCATTGCAAGCGCCAAATCCTTGGAAGTGACCATCCATTATTCATCAACTGAGAGTGACAACCAGGTACGGGAGCGCGCCCGCCTTGAGGCCAAACACTTGGTGAGCAAAGATGCAGCGGTGTTGTTGTATGGCAAAGAGCGCATTGAGAACGGCCAGTATTCTGAGCAGCTCACGGCGTACTCAGCCAGCGCCTATCTGGCCGCCATCAAACAGGAACAGTGGGATCGTCAACGGCGCATTTTCTTTGCCAAGGTGGAAGTGGTGCGTGATGAGGATGCCGCCGCACAGGCGTTTAAAGACTTGCGCGCCAATGCGCAGCTGAAAGCGGAGCTGGCAAATATGCGCGCGGCGTATGCGCAACTGCTCAGTGAGCTGGCCAGTGGCAGTATCAGTCAGGCTGATCTTGAGCAAGCTCAGGCGCAGCTGGCTGCCAACTCAGGCAGCACTGTCCCGCCCAATGACACCAAGCTGACGCGTTTTTATGATACCTCCCAGTATGTTATGGATACTGAGGCTGATAAGATCGCCGCGCACAGCAGTTATCTGCGCCGTCACTTTTTTGAACCTTTTTTGCAATCGATGCGTTTTGAGGTGGTTGAGATCAGAGCGGATGCCGTGGTTGTGGAATTTAGCAATGCGTTTTTCGACAGTTTGTCGATACCCTGTCAGCATTATCTGAAACGTTACAGCACCGGGTTCTGGGTGTTTCATCAGGACCAGGACATCACGCAGGCCAAAGCCTGTACACCGGCTCTCTTTCAGGGGGTCAAAGTCGATTGGTTACTGAAAAGTCATTTCTTTGATCCTGTCAGGCGCTTTACATTCGATCAACAGTTTTACCCTGAGGGACGCATGCTGGACTTTGCGCTGGGCAACTTTGCCGCTATACCGGCCGGGCGTATGATCCACAATCCGGATGTGCCCCTTGATAAGGCGAACGATTATGCACAGATGCACCAGTTCCTGACGTACTAGCAGGGTGAAGCCTGAGTGGGGGCATGGGGGCGCGCAAGGTCGGGCTGTTCAATTTTCTGAGCAACAGCCTGCGGACGGTGAAAAAAATACCCCTGCAGTAAATCGCCGCCTGCTGCACAGGCCAGCTGGGCTTCCTTGGCCGTTTCGACGCCCTCACAGACCACCCGAAAACCGCGTCGGTGCAAGTTGGCGATCAGCTGTTTGTACATGACGGCATGGCTTCGGTTACGCATTGCACTGCGCAGCAGGGACATATCGAGTTTGACCAAGGCCGGGGGAGGAGACATCTTGACGGCGGCCAGATTGGAGTGACCACGGCCCAGATCATCAATGGCCAGTAAAATCCCCGCGTCGTGGATCTGTTGCAGATGCTTATGATATCGGGACGCACAGTAGGACAGCATGCATTCTGTGACTTCGATCACCACCGTTGTAAACAGCGTCAGGTGTACCAGGTGATCGAGCGCCAACATAAATTGTCTGGCGGCCAGCTGACGGCGGGAAAAGTTAAGGAACACCGCATCGTAATTAAGCCGCAGCGCGGTTTCAACCTTACACCGGGTTAATGCTTCTACGTCACTGACCAGCAGCTGGTTGAGGGTGTCAGCAGACAGCGGTTTGCCCGATCTGAGTAACAGCTCGCTGGCCACAGGCTGGTAAGTTTCGGCGTCCATGATCTGCTGATGATGAAAGGAAATGTGCTCAATCATGCAGTGGCTCCAGTAAGGGCACTGGTACCAGATTGAGTAGCAGTGGTAATTTGATCAGGGCGCCCCCGTTTTGCTGAACGCAATATACTCGGTGGAGTTTTTTTTCCTGACGGGTGGTCATTCTTAATGCCGTCCATCTTTTTAGTACAACCCCTGACCACTTTATCTCAATTTTTTGCGGGTAAAAATCGACTCTTAAAAGACAGAGTGAAACCGCGAAAAAGGTCAATATAGAAAATGGTGTCAGCGCATTGTTTAAATAGTATAACTGCTCCTGGATCAGAGTAAGTGGCCATATTAACCCAAACAGGGCGATATAGACTGTAAACGCCCGGTGGATCGGCGCGATATGCACAAGCCAAAATGATTGATGAACCAAAGTAAGCTCCTAACAGCAGACAGTGAATTCGGATTGTAGCTTATCTATCATGGGCTTTGAGCACAGTAGACCCCCCCAACCCTTGGCGCGTAACTTCATTTTTCATGCATATTTTAGGTGTATTACAGAAGAGGAAATACAGGGTTGTAATAGGTGTTATTCCAACCGGCAAATACTAATATAACAAGCAGTTGAAGTAAGAGGTTGATCCATGCAGTTATCTCATGCCTTTAAACGAATGTTCTTTAAAGCATTTAATACTGGCGGTTTTTCTATATCGTTACAGGTTTATCCTACCACCAAGAAACATAACCAAAGTGTTGCACAAATATTTTTATTGGACAAAAAGAGCACACCTATTGTTACAGACATTGTTGGATTTTACTCTCTAGATCAACTAATATCTAATCTTAATAACTTTATCTCATCGTATGGTCCAACGAATGCATCGTTAGATGCCATTGCTCTTAGAAGAAATAATTATGCAATCTACAAATTCGGTACCTAAGTTAGAGCTAAGAGATGCAGCCATTAAACTGGTGTCCATGGGTGTGGAGACCAAGTCAGACTTTCAGAAATTGTGCACCGGCCGGTTGGAAGGCTATGATGGTCGCCCCGGCGATATTCCTTCTGATCCGCTGGGATATTACGGCATAGAGTTTTTTCACCAGTTAGTCTCCATTGGGAAAAAAGAACTGCGTGAAAATGGCGAGGTCATCGAACTGGGCACAGTGGATGATGGAACCCTTAGCTACATGGATCTCAAAGCGCAGGTTCACGCACTGAACATCACCTCTATCCGGGAGTGGCGTCGGGCGGTTAAAGAAGGTCGGATCAGTGGGGTATACCCGCGTGCCCCGCAAAACTACTACACAGAATTTGAAGGCTGGGAAGACTTTTTAGCCCCCCGTTCAAAACGATTTTTGAGCTTTCCTGAAGCGCTTCAGGTTGCCGCGCAGCTCGCCAGGCAATATGATCTGAGAACCAGCTATGACTGGCGTCGTCTATCGCGCGACGGTCTCAGACCGGCCGATATGCCCAGCGCACCGGACCAGTTTTACAATGGTTTTCGGTCCTGGAAGCACTTTTACGGCATTGAATCAAAAAGATAATTCAATATGGGCACCTGATCAGGTGCCCTCATATAAATGCAGGCGCGCAATGACACACGGTTTGTCAGTCACAGGCGCCGTACGCCCCGGGTAATCTGTCAGCCACTTGAGTTTAGGCGTTGAGCAATTGAGCAAGAGCATGGGTGAGTGCGCCACGAAACTTTGTCGCACCGTTGTTTCTGTGCTGCGCGCAGAGCGCTGACACAGGGGTTCATTAAAACGCAGTTTGACAATGGGCACAACCGGCGTGGGCCGGATCACTTTAAACCGCATTGTGTCCGGGTAGCCGGTCAGTTGTTGGATCTCCCCCTGCACATTGAGGTCAGCGTGCGCTGGCGCATCCTGTGTCGCATAGGCGGCAGAGCGTCGCACTCTGTCGATGGCTTCATTGCGTGTTAACACGCTGACATTGGGTTTGTGTTCCCAGTTGAAGCGGGCACTTTTTATCTCCCGTTGTGCAAACAGATGAATAGGGCGTGTGGCCATGGGGTGCATAAAGCCGGGCTCAGCGCGGTGCACCAGGTCAAACCGCGTTTCCACATTGGGAGAAAGGTGGCGGATCACCTGTTTGAGGTGGCTGCGGGCTGTGTTAGCGTTTTCGACGGCTGCGATGAGCTGCGCGGGGTCATTGCTGTGTAACTGGATGAGGCCTGGCAAACGTTGCGAGAAGCGCGTTGAATCAGGACGGCCAGCGTGCAGTGTCAGATAGTGTCGGGTTGCATTGTGTAATGCGGTGCGCCCCTGGTGCGCGGTGATGGCAAAGGGCGCGTCCAGCTGTGCGGTGTCCGCTGGGGACTGATCATAGCGATGTTGTTTCAGGAGCTGTGCCCGTGTGCGGGCCTCGGCCTCGTGAACAACAGGCAGTGTAAAACACACGGCCTCTTGCAAAGTACGACTTTGTGTCAGGTGCTGAACCAGCGCTTCACTGGTTTCTTTCACTTTGAGCAGTGCGTACTTGAAGTCACTCACCATGGTGTGTTTCATTATGCGTCCTTTTTAAAAAATGGCTACAACATACCAATTATCTCGATAGGCATGCTAGCCTTAGCAACCGGGTATCTAGCTATCAGGTTTCAACGGCCACATTGCTGTGTTTGTATAGACTATACAAATCTTTTTAGTATGTTGTAGCCATTTTTCAACGAGAAACACCGGTAGGGACTAAGATATGACCCCGCGTACTGTACCGGAAAAGCGTGCTGTTCACGCTATCATGGCGCAATACTTTGATTGATGGAGTTACTCAGGCCATGGCCAAACTACCGCCTTTAATGAGTGCGCTTTTACTGCTATCTCACTGTGCGCTTGCCAACACCGACAAGCAGCCAGCGAGACAACTGGCAGATGAACAAGCGCTCAGCCTTGCTCAGCCCGAATTTTTACCCCCAGAACAGGCTTTTTTCCTGTCCTATCGCTACGCACAAGGCACCCTGATACTGGACTGGGAGCTGGCGGATGGTCACTACCTGTATAAGCAATACTTTAATATTTCCGAGCCAGATAACGCGCCCGCATTCCGGTTTTTACAGCCTGGCGAGCCTCATCAGGACGGGCAGCTTATCTATCGCGATCGGATCACCATTGCTGTACAGCTCAGCGATCTGAAATCACGTCAATTAACCCTCACTTATCGCGGTTGTACAGACACAGGTAAGTGCTACCCTGTCGTGATGCGGCAGATCGATATCTAGGAGTCTTCATGAAAAACGTGCTCATTGTGTTAGGGCTGTCGGCTTTCCTGCAAGCCTGTTCAACGCCACCCGTCGTCCGGGCATTGCCGGCGCCACCGGCTCCCCCTCAGAAACCTTTTCAACCCGTTGTTCATTATATCGAATTTGACTTCGACTCAACCGACTTACCGGGCCACGCCGCTGATGT
Source organism: Pseudoalteromonas rubra (assembly GCF_001482385.1). Taxonomy (NCBI): domain Bacteria; kingdom Pseudomonadati; phylum Pseudomonadota; class Gammaproteobacteria; order Alteromonadales; family Pseudoalteromonadaceae; genus Pseudoalteromonas; species Pseudoalteromonas rubra. Next base: position 24,868 of record NZ_CP013613.1, on the reverse strand, counting down.
CCTGGCGCCCCATATTACATATCTCACCACGCATCCGAATGAGCGGATCTTAATTCAGGGCGCAGGCGACACGTCGGGTACCTTTGCCTACAATTATCAGCTGGGACTGGCGCGGGCCCGGGCAGTCATGCGTCACCTCACGGATGCCGGCATTGACGCGCAGCGCATTAAAGTCGTGTCTGTGTCTAAGGCCAATGCCCGGCAAAAATCCTACACGCGCACCGCGCACCTGGTTTACTGACGCCTCTGCGCACACCCGTCATGGTAGTTTGTAATGATATGTCTTATAATTGACCAGGTAGACCCTGACAAGAAAAGAGGCTCAGTATGTCATCTCGAACTATGACGGTTGATACCGGTGAAGAATTGCGCGCCTTTGTTGAAGGCCTGGTGGAATCTGGCGACTATAAGACCAACAGCGAAGTGATCCGCGATGGGCTCCGTCTGCTGCAGGAAAAAACCGCCGGGTCTAAACTGGCAGCATTGCGCCAGCTCATTGATGAAGGTGAGCAAAGTGGCGAAGCTGTGCCCTGGGATCGAGATAGCTTTTTAGCCCGCATGAGGCAAAAAGGCCCGCGTGGTGGCTAATACTCTGGTCCTCAAACCCCGTGCGGAACAAGATTTAGAACGCATTTTTGAATACAGCTATACGGAGTTTGGCTGGCAACAGGCGCAGCAGTATATCAGCGATCTGGACCAGACCTTTCAGACACTCGCGGCATCGACCGATCTGGCTATTAATTACGATCATGTCCGTCCCGGCCTGAAAGCCTTTCCGGTCGGCGCCCATATCGTATTCTTCCGCGCCACAGACACCGGCATCGAAGTGATCCGGGTGCTGCATCAATCCATGGACTACCCACGTCATGTGTGACGTCCCCCGACTGCGGGCCCTAGTGTGATAAGGCGGTCTGTCGCACCTGTGCCTCAACAAGATATTGCTCTTTGGTGACCACAGCACGTTGCCAGTCAAATGCCACATAAGGCTGTTTATTGATCTTAAAATAAAAGCGTTCCACTGGCTCACCCAACCCCGCCATCACCAACGGGCCATCATCCATGTTGCTGTTCAGCCTGGCGTGCGCCACTTCCCAGACAGGCGCGGTCCAGAACATCACCTGCCCGTCATGCTCTTGCGAGGCACAAGTTGCCCGGCTTGGCCAGCGCGCCAGCGTCACTGTCACGATGCACAATAATGACATGGTATGGATTTTGGGCGCCACGGTCGCTGCGTCAAAGTTAATACATAGGTCTGGCACTTTAAATTTTCCGTAGTAATTAATAACTAAATAATAAAAGGAATAAACAGATTTACCAAAGAATAGACCCGGTTAATGTCGAGCCTCTACTCTTCGTATGTGCATTCAGACCTGCTCCTGACTGGGTCAATAATACGTGAGAATTGTGTCATCCTGGCGCTGTTGCGACGATAACACATAAATTTCAGTTGTCGCGGTTTTACTATGCCCCAGGATCCTCGCCAGGTCGTTGATGTTTGCCCCAGCCTGATATAAACGCGTGGCAAAGCTGCGACGCAATGAATGTGGCGGCACGGTGGCATATTTCCTGGTCAGCTTGAAGATCATGCTGTCGGACAGAGGCAACGAGGAGATCAGGCCATTGCGGCGGATCCGGGTAAACACCCAGGGTGCCTCGTCAGGCAATGCGGCTATCCACTGCGCCAGTGCGGTACTGACGCTCGGGTGCAACGCGATGGTACGTTCTTTATTCCCTTTGCCTATCACTTTGATATGGGTCCGGGTGACGCAATCACGGCGCAGCCCCACCACCTCTGCACGCCTCAGACCACAGCCCAATAGCACAGAGAATATGGCAGTATCACGTAATTTAAAAGCATGAATGCTGTTTTTCTCTGCAATTTCCCGCAGAAGATGATCCGTCTGTGATTTATCGAGCAGCGTATAGTCGCGTACCCGGGAGCCCCCGGAAGCACTCACATCACTCAGCTGAAGATACTGCTTATCTGACATTAAGCCTAAAAAGTAGGCCTGCTTTGCCACCTGCTTGACCGCACACACATAGAGCCGCACGGTATGTGGCGACAGTCCGGCAGCATCCAGCCGGTTGATCAGTACAGCCAGCTTAGTGTGAGAAAACTTTTGCCATTCTATGTCATAAATGGATGCCTGCCCCAGATGATGTGCCACTGCATACAGTGCCCGGGCCATGGTGGTGCGCGTGGTCGGAGCACGTAACGTGGCAAAGTAATTAAATATCGGACATTGCTCGTTCTGATAAATAACCACTTTTTGCGGCCGACGACGGCCACTGGCCGTCAGAGCCACACTTTGCTCAAAAAACACGGGGGAAAAGCGCTTCATTCTGATCATCCATTGCAAGTAGGTCAGCCCGCAGTGCAGGCAAACGTCAGACAAAGCGCATTCACTGCACTGTCGTCACCCAACATGGCGCTCTGTACAAGGGCCTGCTCTTAATACTGTAGCAGAACCTGACAGGTAATTCACATAAATGTTTATTTACGTGAGTTTGTATTATGTTAAATTAAGTAAAGAAAGAGAATACCAATCTCTTGCTGCCAGAAAAACGTCTGTGACTTGCTTCATTTTGCGCATAACACTCTGCCAGTTCGCCTCAGTGCGTCATAAATCGTCAACATTAGCGTGCAATATCGCGACAAGTGCACACAGAAATATACAGTAAAACAGGGAGACACCGGGTCATTTTTTTCGTGAAAAGAGGAGGGGCAAGGTATCAACAGAGCAAAGCGGGGGCAGACTGATCGTCAGGCTGTGCGCAGCACAGCCCGGTATTTTATTTATTCAGACTCTGAAAGGCTCTTTTTGAGGTCGTATAAGGTTTTGCAAAATACCATTATGCCAATCGCAACCAGGACCAAACCAAATATTTGAACTGTACTCATCATTACCTCCTTAGCAGGACAAACGTTGCCGACAAACGCCGGTAACCTGTCTTCATCATTACAAAAAACCCCAAAAAAGGCAAGTTGACACCCTTAACGAGAAAATACGGGTCCCAAAAAAAAAGCACCAATAGGTGCTTTTTGGGGGTTAAACTGCGCTCATATACGTTGAAGTAATTCAACAGAGCAACAGGTATTGTCGATCACTTTTTCTTGGCTTTTAATTCACCAGATATGACCTTCGCGATTATGTATACGATAATATTCACCACCACAAAGCAAACTAGTTGAATCATCCCCATAAATTCGGTCTGTTCGCAAACAGACGGGGTAAAGCCACAGGGTCCAAACAGATCCTTCAAACCATCTATTAACAGGTTTGGTAAAGTGCCAACCAGGGACGCCAGTAACACGAGCTCGGTTAACACTGTGCTTAAAGTGCTCTTTGAGGTTTGGCTAGATTTCATCTTTCTCTCCTTATAATTGTTTAAAAGTGCCGAAGCAAAGAAGCCCATTGACCGGAAAGGTCGAGCTGTCACCACACAGAGATGCGTAGCCGCGTAGGTTTATACTCATTGCTATGAGTCGAAGTTAAAAACTTCAGTTGAAAAAACCCTTTCTTTGCACTTGAGTGTCTTGTCGCAACACGCAACTGCAAAGAAAGAGCGTTAGAGGGTGTTAGCTCTCTAACACTCTGTCTTATTTGGTTTTTTGCCGATATATGCCGCCCTTGCTGGGTCGTACGACCTTTCCTGGAGCAAGTGATACCCGCACGGCAGTCAACACCACGCGCACCGTCACACATCAAACATGCCACGACAGCTTGCTGTGGCTTTGTGCTTTGAGCGCGTTTGAAAAACCACGCCCATCGGTGTCCGTGTGTAACTGCGCCCAGTCAAAAGGGCTGATCCCTCGCGTGCAGGGCAACACCAGAGTCGCGGCATGTCGTCCTTGCGCCTGTAACCGGGCTTGTAACCGCCTGGCCATATTCAGCTCAGCATCGTCAGACTTTCCATCGATGTAGATCAGGACATAGCGAACACATTCTGGAAACTGTACTGCCTGTGTTAACGCATTGGACAGTCCGGCCCACATGGGCGTACCTGTGCTTTCACGAATGCGCAGTGCGCTTTCAACGCTGTTACTGATCCCCACCAGATAGCTTCCCTGTCCCACACACACCGGTTGATCCAGCTGAATGGCACAGCCCCGAATGGCTGCCGGTGACGAAAACACCATTTTGGGACGCCGCAGATCAGCCATGACAGGCTGTGTCGGGTCCAAAAAAGTCCGTTGCATCGTCACGGGGTTGCCATCGACATCCCGTACCATGGCCAACATGCTAGGGTAGTGTGCCCAGTACTCGGCATCTTCGTCTCGCGTTACCAGATCGGGGTGAAAACCCAGTTCATGGACTGTGTCCAGGCTGGCCTGAATACCCAGGGCTCTGAGATAGGTCTCAGCGTGGGTGCCGGCAATCGGCTGTGCCATGCTATTGACCTTACGCAGTACCGCTGTGGTGTCTTTGACACGTTGCCCGGATACCTGTGATTGGCGCCTTGGCGCTGACGCGTTTCTCGGTGCCTGGTCACGATTGCACGCATTGATACACACACCGATGAGTTCATCCAGTGCCTGCGCGTAAGTGCAGCCCTGATACCAGGCGATGACCTCAATGCCGTCAGACATCGGGCCCGCGTCGTTATGATATGCACCTCCGGTCTCTCGATAATCGCAGAGCCAGCGGAACACGGAGTTGCCCTGTTTGGTTTTCGGGCAAGTTTGTAAGTGTGTGCCTCGGTGTAATGAGGCAGCCAGGCCGGAATAGCGGATGAATATGCGCTCCCAGCCACCGAGTTGTGATACCAGAGTTTTCACTTTGGCGACTTTATCGAAATTGACGTGATTGATGCTCATATGCGGCTCCCTAGGTCTCGGATCGTGATGATCCCGATCCGCCCTGGAGCCAGGGCGCATGGGTGATCACCACGACCAGAGGGGAGCCGCCATAGGCGCAATGCTGCTCACATCGTTTTCTGTCATACCATGGTCAGGAAACTGACACAGTGACACTGGCATTCTTCAGAAACGCTCTGCGACAAAGCGTTTTTAAGGAATGCCAAAAGCCCTGTCGAAACATTGCCTCTGGATGATAGCCAGATTAGTGTCTATCATACCCACCAAGGGTGTGTCATTCCTGGGGTCTGAACTAAGTCGCACAACAGGGCAGCCCTGTGGTGTGTCTCAGTAAAGATCGATCTGCCATTAAATACCCAGGGTAGAAACACGGTAGACCGAACACCTCATGCAAATGACAACAGGATCAGCACAAAACCGGGTAAATACACAGGCAAGAACGCGCGCTCTGGCATGATTCAGATGCAAAAATACGCACTGAAATAACCACCCAGATTAAGTAAGCGAGTTCACGACACCGTATCGACTTTCAGGGTTAAAGATGTATTTTTGCCTAAGCAGGAGCGTGTTTTTTTCAACACATCAAAGCTCATCGACCGGTAGGCCAAGCTGTCACTATACTGGGGTGTATAGCCGCGTAAGTTTATACTCATAGCAATGAGTCGAAGTGTGTAACTTCAGTAAAAAAACGGCGAATTTACTATTTAAAAACGGCCTTGCCGGGCGGCTTTTAAATAGCCAATCAGCACCCTTTTTTTGGCATATAAAAGAACGCGCGTACGGCCACAACGGACACGATAAAAGAGGCGCAATGATGATAACTTAGTGCCAATAGCGGCGTGCAAGTCACACTGGATAGCCTGACGATGAAAAGGCAAGTGTTTGATGGCTAAGCAGTATAACTGAGCCGAGTTGAAGCGGGCAGGGGCCCTGGTTTGTCTGGGCACAGGGCGATTTTCCCACAGTGCATTGCCAGATTTTTTTTATTTGCTATTAATAAGCAACTCAGAAAATCATATATAAAATAGTATCAAAAATCAATGCGTGAATAGTTTTTTTTTATTAAAAATATTCCTTTATTCATCGCCTGTGATACATTATTTGCGCTTCTGTGTACCCCGACTACTACCAGGCGGCACACACGCGAGATCTCGTTATATAGAAAAACCAAAAGGAATACGCCATGACCCCGACCAAACTCTGTACCGCTGCTTTGCTGGCGCTCTCAGCCACGGCCTGCATGTCAACCAAACCTCCCGTCATCGCCCGCGACAGTACCGACGTCTATCAATTTGATGCCAACAAGAGCTTTGCACTCAATGTCGCACACATGTCACGTAAAACAGCGGGGTTGTCGGATGTGGCAGAAGCCGAGCAGGCACAGTTCAAAGCCAACCGCGCACTGGTCGGCGCCGAATACAGCGCGGCGTTTTTAACCGGTGGGGTGGTGGACCTGCTGGGCTCCATGGCCAGCCAGTCGGCGGCCGATAAAAAGTTTGCCTGGAAGCCTGCGCACGTTTATGTGACAAAACTCAATGAGGCCGATCTGGATAATGATGCGTTCAATGTGGTGAAAGCCGGCCTGGCCAGCGCGTTTGATAAAATCAGCGGCGCTGAGTTTGTGGGCTTGTATCGGGTCTCCAGTGATCACTTAGCCAACAATGTGAATGTTCTATATAAGGGGATCCTGTGTGATGCATTACCCCCTGAAAAACGGGTGAATTATGAACGCATAAAAGAGGTCAAAACCTGGATAAACTTTGGTGCCGAAATTGATGGCGCATGTGGGATCACGGCGCATATCACAGTCCCGGGTAAGCTCAGAGAAAAAGGCGGACTTAAAGATGTCGTTCACCTCGAGTTTCAGCGTGGCCTGAGCCTGGTCGATAAGCTGGCACTGGCCACCTCCGGCTATGCCCTGGTACCAGCTTCCTATCTGGACCCCGGCTCATGGCTGAATTACAAAGTCCGCGCCCCTTACGTTGTTCACAACAACACCATGTGGTTTTTCACCACTGATAACACCTCATCCCCGGTGCCTCAGACAGTGTTAACCTCCGCCCGGCTGGGTCAGTAAACCAGCGGGCTCAGTCCTGCTTACCGTCGGTGAGATCAAAGCCAAAATCACACACCGGCGGCCTGGGGTACACGGAACAATCCAGCGGGGCTTTCACTGCTTCGCGGTTACGACGGGCGCCTTCGGCAGCGCCCTCAGTGCGCCCCCGGGTTCGTTCGGCCGGGGTTTCCCGCAGCGTCGAGTTGTCCATCCGGCCTGAGCCACTCAGCGACTCCGGGCTGGCCTCGGGGATCAGGTTGGCCTCCACCATAGTGGCAATCCACTCACTCAGATCAATCCGGCTGAAGTCCAGGGTACTGAGCTCTTCATGGTTGAGCCCCTGACATTCACTCATGTCTTTATTGAGCAGCACATGGGCCTGCTCCATAATGATGCGGCTGAGCATCGAGGGATAACAACAATAATCCTGGCGTTTCATAATGCACAGTCCCAACGACTTTTTGCCGCAGTAATTGTCATCCACCGCATAACACTGGCGCATTTCCAGCTTCAGTGCGGTGTCATTGTCGGTGTCATCACAGGCCGTCAGCAGCGAGCCTATCAGCTGTGCCAACTGGTACATGGAATACCAAAACATCACCGTGCCGATGAAATTCACAGCCCCCTCCACCGCCGGGCTGAAGCCCTGTACAACATTATTTCCTCCGGTTTCAGCGGCTGTTGTGGTGAATATCATATTGCCCAGCTCGGCCGGCAGGGCGTCATAGATCTGCTGAGACACCCACTGGGCCATCGGCCCAAATCCGGCCTCACCGGCGGTTGCCACAGCCGCATCGGCGCCGGCTGAAGCGGGCACTGAGGTGGCCACATTGCCGGTGATGGTCTCGGTGGCACTGGTAAAATAGGACGACACACTTTGCCAGGCGTTGGAGTTGGTGACCGTGTCCGATACTGCGGTCCAGGCACCGTCAATGGTTTCCTTGACCGGGGTACTGTATACGCCGCCGAGTTGCTGGTTCTCAAATTTCAGCATCAGCTGCGTCATGTTCAGATAATCAAGAAAATCGATGCCATCGGGGGCCTCACAGCAGTCATTCCCCCAGTCCGAAGCCGTTGCCCAGGAGCAATACTGGCGGTCCCCCTCAAACACCCGACAGGTCGACACATCACCAGGGACATCACACGTGGTTTCGCCCGGGATCTGCTGCATCACATTGCCCATGGCGGCGGCTTCCACGAAACGTGAATTGCGCTCTTTTTCCCCCCAGTCACAGTCGCCACCGGCACAGGGCAGCATGCTGTCACAACTGGAACTGGTGGTGTCATACTCAAAGCCGACGTTATATCCCTCATCACACTCATAGGTCACCGTTTCGTTGAAGCAGTAATCCCAGTTGAGATCCGAAAAACCATCGGTGCATTCCGTGGCGATCACCTCACATTCACTGCGCGCTTCGTATGGCCCACAGGTGCCGCCAGATTGTTGCAGCTCTTCCCAGGTTTTACACACCTGCGCAACACTGCCATCTTGCAGCTCCACCGCCACACAGTGTTTTTCACCCCCAAAGGGATCGCAGGTATACCCATCCAGGTTCACGCGCCAGGTCACTTTGCCCGTGTCCCCGCTATACCAGGGTGCAAAGCCGTCAATCACATCCTGAGGTAAATTGTCGGTGTGGATATCCGTGGCACTGTAGCCGTCAAACGTGCAGTGTCCGCCGATCAGCTCACCGGTCTGTGGATCGGTGTCAACGGGGCGCATGCCGGTCAGTGGTTTTTGCTGTCTGTCCGCGGCGGTCAGCTGATCATAACAGCCCTCAGGAAATTGCTGGTAGGTAAACCCCAGAGGCCCGTTGGGATCGGACAGATACACGCGAAATTTGATATAGCCGCCTCCCCCACCGGACACCCGGGTCAGCATATCCAGGTTGATCTTGCCATTGTGCTCGGCAAACTTTTGTTTGATCACTTCATCCAGCTTGCCCTGATGGGTGGTGCTTTCGAAGTTTTGCTTACGCTCACACGAGCCCCGCCAGGTGCTGGATGCCCCATACACCCCATCAATCACAGACCAGGCCGTTGTGCCATTGATGTTGATCACACCATGGTCATCAAAGCTACTGTCGAGCAGGGTCACCCGATCCACCTGGAGCGCCGCATTAAAGGCGATTTCTCCGCTTTCGGTGAACACCGTACAACTGCCCCCCTGATAGATATCCTGGTTTTTTTTGCCCGGATTCATGGTCACTTCAACACAGTCGAGACCACAGGACACAATACTGACATCGCCACTGTAATTGGCCACCAGTTTCGGGGAGTTATACTCTCGCTCAACCTCACACTGGAAGGGGTTCTCCGTCGCCATACGCTGACAAAAACGCTGCTCCAGCTGTTCTTTATACAAGCTGCTACTATTCGACACGGTTTGTGTTGAACAGGCCGTGAGAAATCCTCCCCCGGTACTGTCTACCGCACCCAGCGCCTGAAAAGACGGATTTAAAACGGCTGCGGGCTCCTCTGCCTGAGCTCCACGTTCGGCCCCCTGCAGCAAAGTGCGATACGCCACCCCTTCACCGGTCTGGTTTGAGCTATCCCGTAACCGGGCATTGGCGCCGCGTCCGGCCTCAAACAAGGCATCTTCATCGCCATAAGCGCCTTCGCCTTCCCAGTCTGTGCGACTGTGTTCAATCTCGGTCGAAAACACCTCGCTTTGTGCCATCGACACCGACTGCATCTCACTGCCATCGAGGTCATCGCGCTGGCGGTAGCTCAGCTGACCGGTCTCGGGATCCCGATAGAGCTCAACGGTGCCTTTGCTGGACAGCTGTAACTGCGTCTGATTAGAGGTGGGATCCATGCCCGGCATGGTGACCGTTTTGCCTATCACGCGCGCGGCTTTCACCCCCTCTTCCGCCGTGGCTGAGGTATTCGGGGTGATGGTCAGCACTTTGCTACGCCCCTGAGCATTGTTGATGGCCTGAGTGAGCTCATCAGTCATGTCTTTCGAGCCACGGGGGATCACTTCGTAACTGCGGTTATCCCGCCGGGTATCCCGATACGGGTTTTGCAGATCGTGTTTTTGCTGCAGGCTTTTCAGCCGGGCATCTTGCTCGGTCGCCGCAACGGCCGGCAGGCTATAAGCAACCAGCGCGGCAATGGTCAGGGCATTAGCGTTGCCCAGGATAGTGGTGATCACTAATCCGTTCAAAAAGGTGCGCAGGAACACATTCATCAGCTTAATCCCCGGTGCCCGGGACGTTGCGCACGCAACAATCGCGATAGTTCCAGATCAGATACATAAAGGTGGTGTCCTTACCCGGGCGCTTGCGCCCTCCGGCCGGCACACACCAGCGGGCAGTGGACATGCCCATCGGATGGCAACATTGGGTAAATGGCTCAATGGTCTGACCACTGCCCGCTTGTTGCGCCACTTCCCCGTCATCTCTGGTCCCACTGATAAAGTCCGGCGCAATCTGGCCACTGGCTTCAGGCACCGGATAGAGCATCGAAAAGCGGTACTGAGAGCGCGGCATCATCGGGGCCCATTGCGGTTCACATTGGGCCACTTTGCCCATGGTTTTCTTTGCCAGCCCGCGACGATGCAACGAGGCCAGTGCCCGCTGCGAGATCAAAGAGGTGGCCGCAACCTGATCGGGTTGCGGGTTGACATGACCGGTCAGCGGATAAAGGTTGCCATCACACCCGGCACAGGGAAACGCCGATTCAATCGGCGCATCGGCCGTCGCCCGGACGCAATCATAGGCGCAATAAGCCATCGCAATGGGGTTAGAAAAAATCACAGCTTCCGGATTCAGTAATAACGCCAGTAAGTCGTTGTGCCACAGGGGGTCCACCTCAGAGAGATACAAGAGATCAAAGTCAATGTAATCTGAATAGCACTCAGGCAGCACAAACATCTGTAACATCAGCATGATGGGATAAGAATAATAATGGTACTGATAGAATCCCCCTGTCTCCCGGGAGCCGCTTTTGGGTGCCTCATTGGAATATCCCAGACCCTCGAACGTATCTTGCAAGCGGATCCCACCCAGCCCGGCACTGCACCAGGGAATGGTCGTTACCTCCACCACCCGCTGTGGTTGCCACATTGCCAGTGGCCAGCCAAGCTGAGGGACGCCGGCCCGATCATCACAGGCACAAACCGGCGACTTAGGGGCTGCGCCATCGGGCGGGTTCCCGATGCCCAGTAACGACAGATTGTCTAAAAAGCAGTCCCAACAGATCCCCTCGAACACATTGGTAAACAGGTTTGCGTCCTGACACAGTGCAGACTCCCGGCCCAGTGCATTGCCGGGTTCGGCAGCTTCGACACTGGCCACCCCCAGACACCAGGCAAACACCGCGCCGGTAAACAGACGAAACAATTGAGACATGCGTGACACTCCTTGACGGTACATCAGGTTGGTACACCCAGGCAGTCATGCGTGCGCGCATGTCTGCCAGGTGCGTGAGCGGGAGAAACGTTAAGCGCGTTTAAAATCATTGAGCATTTGCACAGCCCAGGCCACCGCAATTTCGATATAGAAATACGCCTGTTTAGCGACATCTGGGTGGTTATAGGTCACCCAGATACCCACAGCGATGAAAAAAAGTGAAGGGATCAACTTCATGGTACGTTACCTTTATTCTTGAGAGGAAAGACTGAATTGCGTGACATGCAGCATGCTCCGGTCGAGATCGGTCCTGACAATGGCTGGCAAGGCGGTGAGCTGAAACCGCGATGCCAGTGCTTGTGGCATCAGGTAGATCTGCTGACCAAAATGCTCTGTGAGCACTTTCATATGCGCCCACCCTTTGCTGGTATCAATCTGCGAGGTGATCAGCATCAGCTGACCGACCGTGTCGAGCGTCTCGAGCTGCGCAGTGACAAACTCGACTTGACGGGGATCCATGGCATTGAAAAGCACGGTGGTAAGCCCGGTACTGTGGCCCTTGAGTGGATTCACCACCGCCCCCTGAGCAGCAACCAGTTTACCGCGCGGGGTATAAATGTCCTTGCTGGCACTGACGGTTGGATCGATCATCCAGGATTCCGTGTGTTGTGCACGAGGCAGGCTGACCATGGTCTGGCGCGCCCAGTAACTGTCGATGGTGCGTTGACGGGCTGCCTGCCAGTCATAGCGCGCCATTCTGGCTTGCATTTCTTCGATTATGCTACGCTCAACGACCGGACTGATCGGGCCGGTGACACCATAATCTACACTCTGGTCTTGATGTCGGAACTCCTGCTCGAGCCAGGTCAGGCTGGTCACTCCGGCAGCCAGGATGTGGCGATCAAATTCCCGGTACAAAATCGTCGGCACTGAGTTGACGGCGTACTTTTTAAACGCCGTCGGGTTAAAGCGGATCATCGGTGGATTGTCGATCCCCTTTGCCAGGTCGCGCAGCATCAGCATGGTTTCATTGATCTGGGTATGCTCAGGGTGCAATCCATTCAGATAGACTTCAGCGCCGGCTTCGGCGGCCACCTGGATCAGATGGCGGATCTCGGCCCGTGGCATAGAAAAAGACATAAACATGGCCTTTTCATGCGGCTCATCCTGGCGCGACTGTGGCGCCCCGGCTTGCTCAGCATTGGCGGCAAACCCTCGTACCTGCTCTTCGCTCATGCCTGCATGCTCAGTCAGGACCCGATCCAGTTTGCTCACCGAGTGGGTTGAGATCATCTGCGCCGCCTGTTGATGACGCTTTACCTGCTGAGTCAGATAATCGCTTTGAAAGTGCGACAGCGTCCCCGACTCCAGCAACGCCTGTTGCCGTGCTTTGGCTTGCTTCGCCATCTGCATCAGACTCTCCCGTTGCGCCGGCGTCAGCTTGTTCAGCAAGGCGTTAGAACCCGGCATGGCAAACTCCCCCTGCCCCGCCATCGCCTTGCGCACCGTCTCTTCCAGATGCGCAGGAATGTCGACCACTGAGCGCTGCACTGCTGGCGGGGGCTGGGTGTCGACCGGGGGCGAGTTCTGGGCAGGCTCGGCACTGAGCGACGCACTGCACAGCAATGACAGACACCACCAGACGCGATTAAAAAATGGCATAAGCTTTCCCTTTTATTTGTTGTACCTTCAATGGCCCCCAGAAGCGGCTGTCATAGCTGTTGATGGTTTCGCCAAGCATAAACACTTCATCCTCTTGCAGCACAAAGTCCCGGGTATATGCGGACTCAGTCCCCATATCCTGGTCTGTGCCGGCCAGGGCATTGAGCATAGGACGCATATCAATGGCATAGCGGGTGGTGGTATTCACCGCAACCTGGCCCGGTGTCACACTCACCTGACTGCCAGGCAGCGCCGCGACTTTTTTTACCCAACGCAAACCGGTAGGGAAAAACGGATTCTCTACGTCCATCACAAAGTAAGCCAGCTCGCCCTCGCGGATCTGGGTATCCCAGGTATCAACCAGAAACACCCTGGCATGCAGACACTCACTTTGCCCGGCCGGATAGGCAATGATATATCGGGCAAACAGATAGCCGATAAACGACAGACAAAAGAGGCTCATAAAAATGATGTAGCGAACAGGCATACCGGCCCCTGGCTAAACTTGATTGCGTAATGGTAAAAGATTTCATCCGCTGACGAACAAAATACGCAGGGTAAAATCATACGGTGTAATTGTTTTTTTTATGAATACACCCTTTAAAATCAGAGCTTATTCATTCTGTCAGTGTAGATTGACAGTGCAAAAAACAACGCCTGTTGTGTTTTTATTGAAAGGAAAATACGCGTGAAAAAACCTAAGGAAACGACCTCTTCCCCTGCTCCGTCTTCATCCCGGTTCACCTTCCCCGTCCCCTTGTTATTCCGCTGGTTATTGTGTGTCGGTGGCCCGCTGCTGCTGCTTTTCCTCGGCGGTGATCTGTTCTGGTTGCTCAGTGCCGAGTATGGCAACCACCTCTACTGGCTGGCGATGATCTATCTGTTTTTTGGTACCTTTTCGACCCCTATCCAGCGCGATACGTTAGCACAGACAGAGCAGCTCCCCCGCGTGTTACTCAACGTCTGGAAAGACATTGTGCTGTGGCCGCTGAGAAAAAAATCGGCTCTGCACTGAGTCAGGTACCGGGGGCCGAAGGCCCCCGGACTGATCCGCACATCACCAGGAAAAACGGCCCCGGGTGCGCCCACCGGCATCATCTATCGCTTCATATTCAACCAGGGCGTTCGGGTAGGTTTCCAGGCTCAGTTGTGTCGAAGGCGCGCCCCGACCGATGTACTCACCGTTAAACCACCAGTCATAGGCCGTGATAAAGCCATCCTCATCCGTACAGCGTGCTGTCACCCGCATAGCCAGCTTCATTTTATCTGTAACGCTCTCACACTGAGGTACTTTGTTGGGGTGGATGGTGACTTGCTCAGTAAACGCGACCTGTTGACCAAACTGACTGGTTGCCTCAACCCGGATCTCATAGTCACCGGCAGTCTCTATCTCAAAGCGATGCATGGGGCTGCGTGGCTGCAACACGGTCACTTTTTCGCCGTTCAGATACCACTGATAGTCAACCATAAAGTCCTGCGGGTGGCCGCCGCTGGTTTTGGCCCGTGCCACGATACCCAGTGGCGCCCGTTGATACCGATTTGATGCGTAAGTCATCATTTCCCCCGTGATCGGGCTAGGCTCCAGCACATCCACAAACTGGCTCACTTCCTTGGCTTTGCCCCGGCTATCCACTATCGTGGCCCGCAGTTCATGCACACCCGGCGTTTTGATCACAATCTGTGACGCGATGCTGTTTGGCCGTGCCACCTCTATCTGCGGCGTTTCATGCCACTGGTAGTGATATTGGATCCCCGGCATAAAACTGCGCTGTTGCTGGATCATCCCGGTTACGGTCGCCGGTGCCACCAATACGGTGCTGCGTACCGAAATACTGGTTTCGGGAAAACGATAGGTCCAGGTCTCCAAAAAGCGCAGGGCTTCACTTTGTGTTGCATTGCGATAGCCGTCTACCCAGGCCAGGAGTTTCAGTTTAAGACGATTACGCTCATCCAGGTAATCGCTGCCTGGCGTATACTCAAATGACGCATCGGTACGAACACTGCCGTCAGGCAGGTGCCACTCATAGCGAATGGGCAGATCAACCCCCCCATTGGCGTTCATTACCTGCCCGGTGACCGTGATGGGCTCGCCTATCTCAATTAAGTGTGGCGCGCGGATCTGTGCCATGACCGGGCGAGGTGCCACCGGACGCAGATAATAACGCGCCTGTGACCACGCCGCTTTCCCGGCGCCGTCGGTGGTCGAAGCATATTTAAACTTACCCATGATGAGCTTGGTTTCTTCCGTGGCCACAAAACGCTGCTGCGTCGACCCCTCATACCAGTTTGCACCACCGTCTTCTGACCACATAGCGACACCATCATGGGCATTCAGCACGTCCACATAGTTATACATGCTGAGCATCACATTCTGCCCGGCATAGACCTGCGCTGGCCCCTTGATGGACAGGTTGGCTTTGTTATACGCGCTGATCCGCAGCGTATCTGAGGTACTGCTCTCCTGGGTATTTTTATTGGTCACGATGGCCCGAATGTACTTGTCTCCCACCTCGCTCATCAGATAAGGAATGGCAGAGCGACCACTGAACTGCGTCAGTTCACGCCAACTTTGCTGGTCCTCCGAGACCTCCCAGCGCATATCATTCCCTGCCACCATATCTTCCAGTGAGTCGTATTCGTACCGGATCAGGGTGGTAAACGGGGCTTTACCACTGACCATGTTACTACTGAGTTTGCCCTCAACCCCGGTGCCGAGCAATAAGCGTACAAACAAAGGGGTAGACTTGAGTGTATGACTGTACTCAGCATGGGGTGAACGCACTTTGGCAACGGCATAAAACGAGCTGCTTTTACGGAACAGATCTGCCATTTCCACGGTAAACTGCGCACGTCCGTCCCCATCGCTCATCTTTGTATCGGTCAGGATCACTTCGTCATTGGTATTCGATTTATACGCAATGTAAATGTCCCACTCCCCCATAGTACGGGGATCATACTGACTTTGTTTGTCTTTCCAGGACCACAACCCCATATGTGCCGTCACCGTGCTGCTGTCCGTACTGAGCAACTCAGTGCCATTATCCATACTCAGGTTCAGCGCCGTACGGCGTGACGGCAGTACTATCACATCCCGGGTGTCGTGCACGCCAATGTCCGGTGCCAGGTTGTAGGTTGCCCCAACTTTGAGTTGGTAGCGATCGAAGACCGTGCGCGATGTGACATCATCGTCACGGATCACCCCAAAGAGATCATAAATGGGTTTATGACTGCGTTGGCTGATAAACTCCTCACTGTGCAGCTCCCCCCTGAAGATTGACATATTCACTTCACCGGACACGTCTTCAATGGTATAGCGCGACAACACCGGTGCCTCTGGCGTCACCCCAATGACATTGTCTGCCAGCTTAACCATCGGATTCAGTGTCAGTGTCATCGCTTCGGTCGGTTTCACATCCCACGCCAGCGAATCCGTTTTAACACGGACCTCATCGCCATCCTGATCCACCACATACACACTGTAGGTGATTTCATTGTCCTCTTTAGAGAGTACCGAGCCGGTGACCGTCACTGCCCAGCCCTGAAACACACTGTCCATACCATCGGGCATATGATCGATGGCCACATAACATCCCTTGCGGGCAGGACGACTGAGCGACACCGCAAGCTCGCGCGAGCCGGCAAAATTACATTGATACAAGCGTTGTGAAATATACGCTGTGCCACGCTGAGACTTTTCATACAATACATTGCTGCCGGTGCTAGTTTTAATATTGAAACTCGACGGCGCATAGGTCATGTCTTCGCTCAGCACCATGATATTACCGGCGGTGTCCCTGGCTTTAACAATCAGGGGATAGCTCTGTCCTGGCGTCAGCGCACTCACGTCACCGGCAAAAAATTTCACGTTTTCCCGGGGCTCGTTCAAATCGTCGGTCAGTGTCAGTGCGATACCGCCAAACGTGGCCTCATAAATTTCATTCTGTGTATCCCAGCCGGGGTTGGTCACCGCGCCAAAGTCATCCAGAAAATAAATCCCATCGACATTTTTTCTCAGCCGGTCGCGTAAAAAGCTCAGCTGGATCTGCGGGACTGTACGCTGCATCAGAAAGGTCTCATGCTCATAGTCGGCCCCGTTGGTGTAATGATCTCGCACATTCATTGCAAAGCGAAAAGCACCATCGGGCAGCGAATGAAAGCTATACAGATAGACCAGATAATTCCCTATTACCCTAATACTCAGCGGTGCAGTGGTGTTGTTGACATCCAAGTCCCGCTTCTCATGGTCAAAAAAGAACACATTGTCATCAATTTTAACGGCCTGCTCGAACTCGATAGCGTCATCCACCAGGAAGGTCAAAGTGGGATCCAAAAGCCGCCAGGTATTGTCAGTGAGCGTCTGCGCAAACGGCGAGTAAACCACCACCGCGACCTGATCCTGCGTCAGCGTCAGCTGTTCATGTGCCACGGTCGCAACCAGCTCTCTGCCATCCTGGGCATTATTGATGTGGACACTGTCAATCTTAGGGGGCGTATAATCCCAGACAATGTCATGTTCAAAATGACCCTGATCACGAGGGGCAAAATAAGGTCGGGTGGCATCAATGTCGATGGGCAGCGCCATACGTCCCTGGATCTCAGTTTGCTTATCACCAAGCGGGCCCACTTTCAGTGGCACCTGACATTCGCTCTGGCCAGCCGGGACCACACAGCCGAGATCGCCAATCACAATCCGCTGTGGATAGTCCCTGACGGCTACGCTAAATAACAAAGCCGACGTCTCAGCACGGCTATCACGCACAAAATGACTCTCTCCCTGCGTCATGGTGCCATTGCTCAGGCGCAACTGTGTGCTCTGTAAGTGTGGCGCAGTGGGCGCAATGACTGACAGGGCATGCTGGCCCTGTGCCAGGGTGATCGGATCGCTGCCATTGTGAAAAATCGAGATGGTCCAGCGAATTTCACTGTCGCCGAGCGTCTGAGCATAGCCACCCAGAGACTCGGTGCCGGGCAAGGCAACGATCCCGTCAGGAAACGACTGCCACTCAACCAGACAACGCGGCAGTATGTCATCCGGGGTATTGTCAAAAGCGAACTCGATCGCCTGCTCACGGATATCGGTCAGTTGGCACCCTTTAAATGCCTCAAATGCGGCCTTCACATCCAGTGCTTCAATTTCATGCAGCAAGGTGGCTTTGGCATTAAGTAAGGTCGTCGGGAGCGTACCATTGGGAGAGCGAGGCGTGATGGCATATAATTCATCCGCCAGCTGGATCAGCTCTCCCCGATAGCCATACGTGTACACGCGGGCCCGCACGCTCTGGGTCTTTAAAGATGACACATAGCCATTCAGAGTCACCTGATCGCCATTGTGTGACAAAGCCGTTTTCACCAGTGGTGAATCAAACCGGACCAGACAGCTGGGGTTTGCATAAGGGTCAGAATTCGCAGCCACGGCGGGATCGGTCGTCAAAGTGCGGCAGAAGTTGCTGGTGCCGGTCAGCTTCATGTTGAGTGCCAGGCGCTCTACCACGGCCAGAGGCTCCGCGTTATAACTGGTCTCCTGCGCCAGCTCAACAAAGTCATAACCAGTCACCAAAATCGGCGCGTTCGGTGCGGTTGAGCCGATCAGCAAACTGCCCTGCGTTCTGATAGTCGGATCGGCCGGATGCAATGACAAGTCATAACGATTGTCATGGGCATCAAAGTTATACGCGTTGGTGATCGTGACCGTCTGACCCGGCGCCACTTCGGTGCCTTCGACCACCACACTGCCCTGGGCGTCACTGCGCACGGTCACGTAAATCGGATAGGTCCCGTGCACTTTGCTGCCATCCCCCAGCTTAACCACATCGGAGTAAATCGGGTTTAACCCGTTCAGCCGCAGTATGGTACGGTTAATGTTCGGCAGGCGTAACTGGGCATCGTCATTGAGCATGGCAACCTGACGGGGCTGATAGTCAAAGCTCAGCGTTTCAGTGCGTGCATTGCCTTGCTCATCCGCGGCGGTCACCGTCAGCGTATAGCCCTCTCCCACACTCATGCTGGGAAACATCACCGGATAGGCCAGTGCATAAGTATTGCTGCTGAGCTGACGGGTGGACAAATAAATATCTTCCCGGGCCGGACCGCCTTGCAGGCGCACCGACTCAAAATGAATTGCAGACACTGCATCCGAGGCCGTGATCACAATGTCATCCAGAGACGTCACCTGACCGTCGCCACGTACACTCACCGACAAGGTCGGCGCCGTTCTGTCAGAGGTGATGGTCAGGGCAGATTCACGGGTCGTCGGGCCGTGCATTTCTTCCGCCACGACATACACCTCAAAGGTCCCTTCAGGCAAGGTATCGAGATCCCATGTGTAGGTATAGTTCCCGCCACTTTCTGCGCTTCTGCCGCCGTCTACCTGTAAGCGATTGCCATGGCGGTCTTCCAGCCAGGCGCCCCGCAACCGCAGGCGATCAAAGTATGCCCCCCGGGCTGCCTGAAATATATAGGCAGTGAGGGTATTGGTTAAGGGATCATGCTCAGGGGTGACCTGAGGATATTCACTGTCGTTCCAGTTCACTTCTGCCCAGGCACGGCTGGCCATCAGCGTGCCACTTTCATTACGCAAAGACATGGCGTCATGCAGGTATCCCCGGGTTCCCTTCGCCATCGTACGCTGCCATGACGCCGAACAGGATGTCTGTCCTGCAGGGATCACACAACTCACCCCGCTGTGAGAGAAGGTTTGTGGGTAAGGCCGGGATTGTGCGGTGATCCTCACGCCGCTGATGCTCACCGGCAATTTGCTGTTGTGAATATAGTAACGATGCCAGCTTGACCACCCGATGTCTGAATAGTTGTACTCAATCTTCTCTGGGAGGGGCGATTTAGGTGCATAGTCAGACAGCTTCAAATCGTAATCCAGCCCCATTGATCCCCAGGTGCCAAAGTTAACAAAGCGCACGTCGTTGGTGCCGCGCGCGTTGTGCGGTGTTGACAGGTATAAGTACACATACTCACTGTTCACATGCAGGACTTTACTCTCACCAATGCCATTCACAACGTGCACCCCCCCCAGACGATATTCGTGCCAGTCCAGGCGAGGAATGCGATAGAGTAATTTGATCGGATTGGTTTTGATTGTCATACCGTGCTCATAGGGCACGAACCCTGCGGCACCGGGGACTAATTCTGCCGTGACATCCGGATCATACACAGCAAAAGGCCGCCCGGATATGTTATTGACGTTGTCAAACATCGCCTTTTGCGTGGCGGTAATAAAATTGCCTGCCACATCCCGGGCTATCATTTTGAGGGTAAACACTTCGTCCAGGTTAGAGCTCGGAAATAAGCCTGCGTCATATCGCCTGACCGCTTTTTGTGTCTGCAGATCATAGCTGGCTGGCCGAATATGGTATAGCTGGCCATTTTGCCGATAGAGCTCCATCGTGACATTGTCGATCATGGTGTCATCGGTCAACTCACTCATATTGATGATCCCCTGTCCGGAGCCACCCATACCGAGTTTCCACAGATCCCCGGTGTAGACCTGATTATACCCCCTGTCACCGCTGACCCACAGCGTGGTATTGGCCACCGGTGCCGTGGTATCTATGGCAATTTGCCGACGAAAGGTTTGTACTATGTCTCCATTGGTCGACAGAACCTCCTGAACCACCTGATATTCACCTTCACCGGGTGCCTGTACATAGAGTTCTTTGCCGTAGTAACTTCTCCCGTCCACCGTCAGCCGATCTGAGGGGGTGATCAAAGAACTTTCCTGCTGCGCAATTTGCGTGCCCTGTGCGTTGAGTAGTCGTAAGCGAATTTTGCGGTCCAGACCAGAAGACAACACAAACCGGATGTTGCCTTTGGCACTCAGATATTCAATTGGCGCATTGGGACTGATAGCGGTAACCGCCCCACTCTGAGCATGATTAAACTGGTACTGGATGATTTCAGCATGGGCTCCACACACTGCCATTGCTGCTACCAGTGCAAAAACGTGCTTGATTTTCATTCGCTACTCCAGACATTCGTGATCGGCACAATTCTACCCGGGTAACCATCGGCATGCGTGATTTACGACCCCCCAACCTTGGGCCTGTACTTCAGTAACAAGTGATCCTCTGAGGGGGTCGGGGGCACACGCAGGTAGGTACAGCACAACCAATCACACCATCACCCAGTCATAGCGTGAAACTTACTCAACCAGTACTGGCAAGACTGGCTGGCGACGTAGCCCTGAATGTCCATTGAAAAGGAGCCCTGTATGTTGGCAATCCGGATCGCCTGACAGATGTTAAGTGCGATATCGGCCAGCAGGCAGACCGAGGCGGGCGCCTGCTCCTCCCGTACCGCTATCCATAACGTCTGCAACTGCGCTTCAATGTCGAGGAAATCCTCATAGCTCATGCGGGAGTGCTCTATTTGTTCGATTAGGGCGAAGATCTGTTTCATGTACGCTCTTTGCAGCTCGCGGGTCAATGGGCCGGATTATACGCCCCCTCCGGGCACCCTAAAAAAAATAGACAGGCTTATTTCGTGGCGCCTAATTCGCGCCTTATGGGGCGATTTCATTTAGGGTAATGGCCCTATTGGTGGACAAGCAGCCACCCTGATTGGTCTACTTTGGAGTCCCTGCAGATGAGAAAAATCCTCGCTACTGTGTGTTTAGTCGGCATGCTGATGGGATGTGACAGACACACAGAGCCGGCACCGCAACAGCACGCTGCCAACCGGTTACACCTCAAAGCGGTGTCATCGTCGCAACTGGATGCCCTGACGGGACACTGGATTTACAACCCCGGGTGGTGTAAGCAGCAGTTTATACTCGATCAGGCATTCGATCTGGTGATCTCCGCCGAGGGGATCCGATTAGGCGGTGCTAACCGCCCCATCCCCGGTGTACTGAGTGCCGCGTCCTCCTCTCCCGACCCCGACCAGCCTTGGCCCGGATGCCAGCCGAACACCCACGCAGAGTCCTTTGGGCAACTCACAGAGTTTACATTCACCAGCCCCAATTTAACGCTGATCTTCCACCTGGGAGCGACCTTCCTGCTCATGGAAGATGACAAGGGGGCTGTGTATGAGCTGAAAAAGGCCGACAGTCTGGCGCTGAGTGACTTTGACCCAATCCTCAGCCACCCTCACCCTTTACCAGGAGCGCAACCATGAACCTCTTTACGCACAGTGCCCTGCAGGCTTACGCCTTGCCGTTGTTCACCGACACCCTGGCGGCGGTCGCCAACAGTGCGCCTGACGATGATCTGACGCACTATCTGGACGGGCTGCGGGCGTTACTGGTGCGTGCCTTTGTGCGCGCGTGCTGTATACCGGGTGAGTCGCTCGCCGTGGACGATGGCCAGGATGTGCACCTGGCACTGCTGCTGTGGCACAGTCTGTCCGACCTCCCCTGCCCTTACGCCTTACAGGACATGCTGGCACAGGCCAGACTGACACTGGCGTTACAACAACAAGCGTCACTCGATCAGGTCATCACCGCGTGCGATCGGCTGCGCCACAGCACGTTGCCGCTGAGCGCCAGAGATGGCGAAATATGGCAGCTGTTTTACCAGCAGCTTTTCAATTACAATGAAGAGATTGCGTAACACAACTGTCCTGAAGTCGCGTCAAAACGCGATCCGCACAGGCCAATAAAAGGGAATCGAATGACCACTTTTTTGAAATCCATTCAATCAAAACGGGCACTGACCAGAGAGTTTCAGGCTTTGACCAGCCAGGAGGTGCAACAGTATCAGCGTAAATTTGTGCAGCTCACTGATGCACTGATCGCGAAAAAGCAGGAAACCGAGCAGACTGAGCAGATCCGCAAAGACACCGTCAAAAAGCAGCTTGCCCGCATGGCCGCTGAGCTGGGGGTATCAGAAGAAGATGTGGTCAATATCGCCAGAGAAACCGCCAGCGCGAAGCCCAAAGGCAGCAAAGCCGTGATCCGCTACCGCTATGTCGATGAGGCCGGCAAAGTGCATGAGTGGTCTGGCCGGGGGCGTCGCCCGCTGGTGTTTCAAAACCTCATTGATCACGACGACATCGAGCAATACCGGGTCGATTAAACGCGCCTCCCCCCTGTCTATGCCTGCGCCGCGGTAACCGAGCAAGTCGTTATCCGGGCGCACAGGGTGTGCTCAGGACACTTTAATGCCATTGGCAATGCGCCGCTGTAAGACCTCGTCTTTGGAAAATAGCAGCATAAAGAAGTCCGCAAAATAGAGCTCCAGATCCTTATAATCATTCACTTCAATCTGCCCCCGCTCCATCAGTCGTAACGCACTCTGGTGGATCTTCAGTCGCTCATTGTGGGCATCCGCAAACACCGAGTAACGGCCGTTCAGATACACCTCATTCGGTCGCGTGTCGATGTGATTTTCCAGACAATAAATAAAGCATAAAAACTCACACAACCAGTACGCCTGATGCTCAAGAATATCACTCATGAGCTCGCCGGCAGCACATTCCATCGGGGTCGCACAATAGCGGTGCAGTTCCAGCTCCAGGTGCTCGGCCAGCTGCTCTGCACTGCACCCAATCCGACTCACCAGATAATCCGTGATGACCCCCATCAGACGCTCTTTATATGTCGGGAACAGATAGGTGCCATGCTCAATTTGTTTGTAGACCTCTTTGCTGGCACACTCTAATGCCGCTTCCAGCCATTGGAAGCTTTTGATTTCTGAGACCGCAAACGACTGCGACAGAAAGTCAGACACCACGGCATACAAAAAGGATTCTTTTGGCTGATTTAATGACAAGAAGCTATCGCTCAGAACGTGCTGAATATTCATAATGTACAAAGTCTGCAACAGGGTTATGGGGTGATCCGTGTGGCTACATAATAATGCGCTATCCCGGATTACTCCACAAAAATGTTCTCACCCTTGCAGACCTTCACCACCAGGCTGTCACCCTGTTACCTTGCCAGACGCCCCCCCTCAATGACCAGCACCGCGAATAATTGATACACTAACAGACAACTCAATGGGGTCTGTAACGCAACAATCACATGCTCAAGGACGCTCATCATGTGTGCCGGGCGAAGCAGCAGGGCTGCCCCCGCACTGAGGATCAATAACCCCGGCAGCGCAATCTTGAGATCCTGACCAGACGGTAACATGCACTGTGCAATGATCACCCCCAGGGCACCATACAGGAGCGTCATTCCGGGTGACGTCTGGGCCAGGTCGCCTCCCGGTGATCCGACCAATATCAGGCCACCTAACCACACGGGTGCCAGACCAACCCAGGTATGGATCAGTGCCCGCAATGGCTGCGGCCAGGGGCAGACATACTGCACATAGCCCAGCTGGCGATGCGTAAACCGGGGGATAAATTGTGACTGTGTGATCTGACAGGCGCTCACTTTGGCCGCCACCCAGTGGGCAAACTCATGCAGTGGCACACCCAATAAGAAAACCAGATACATCGCCCGACCTGAGCGTGCTTTGATGTGGCTGCGCAAGAGCGAATTGACGATCAGTAAAAGGCCGACCTGAAACAACAGGTTGTCCACACGCCCCTCCTCTTTTGTCGTTCCGGGGGAATGCCTGTTATGGCAAGATTAGGCAGCCTGCGCACCACGCAGGCCGAGGTGCAGACACTGAAACGCACAAGCAGATCAGTGCCGCTGAGCGTCCGCTATTGCGCCGTGAGATCACGCACCATGCGAACCAGTCGGTGTAAACTGACATCGGTCAGGAACTCAGTGCCATCGGTAAAGTCCACGATACGCCCTTTGATACCGGCGGCCTGATTAACCTGATCCGCATCAAAGGTGTTTGACCAGTAGGCGGCCGACGGGGTCGAGGGAAAGGTGCCCAGATTGATGGCCGGGGCAACGCAGGAGCGCTCGACCAGAGAGCCCAGCTCCTTGATATTGGGCAAACGCCACTGCCCTTTTTGCGCATAGGTCTGGTTACGACTGGCCGCCACCAGGGCACTTTGCCAGGTGGTATAGTTGGTCGGCGTACCCTGGCATTCGCCATCGACATAGGTCTGACCCAATGAACA